>NZ_CAUQKJ010000007.1 GCF_963518785.1 uncultured Campylobacter sp. | reverse complement strand
AGTTGATCCCTTCAAGCCCAATTTTTGCAAATATCGCAGTCAGTGCCGCAAAGAGCGCTGATGCAAGCTAGCCAGGTAAAAGAAGCTAAAGTTCTGCCGTGTTTGATTTAGACGCGACTACCAAGTCTCGCTCGCGATTACTGCTAAATTCTACCCCGCGTATATAGAAAAATCGCCAAAAGCGCATTCTCGCTTCGCCTAACGCTAAGAGAGATCTGTTTAAATTCCACTTCGACGCCCCCTCAAAAAAGCAAACTTTAAGCCCAGACCTACTACTCTAAAAGTTCAAATTTTACCAATGAAGGATACTGAATGAAAAATTTCATATTTTCTGCACTTTTGGCTCTTGGCATCGCAGGCTGCGCCGTAAACACCGCTCCGACGCCTGCAGGCAACTTACGCTCGCTCAAATCCGAGATCGTAAACTACACTCGCCAAAGCTCCACAGCTTACGTCTATACGTTCAAAGACCTATCCAGCGGCGAGCTCTACACCGCTCGTGCAAGCAGATATTATGCGGCTGCGGGAGATACTGCCTACATAAGTACCGCTTCAGGCGCTATCACCGATATGCGAATCATCTCGCGCAAGGCAGGTTCCGTTGTTCCGCGCGCTTATGACATCGGAAAAATCGAGACCAAACAAATGCATAAAAACGACGCTATTGCTGTACCAGAGAGCGAAAATATCAGCTTTTAATCCTATGCGATTTTTAGCCGCTGTGCCCTTTAAGGTAAGCGAGCCTGCTTTTAATTTGAGATAAACGTTTTTGTGTTTGCTCTCTACTCTTATGAAGGCAATAGTTCTGTTCTTAATCATGGCGGGCTGGCGCGATTTGCTTGCGCTTTAAAGTCCGCTGATTCTTTACGCAATTGCCTGCATAAATTTTATATTTTATAAGTTGTAGAATTTTATATTTCACGAAATTCTGCGCTGCACATCTTACTTATATGGCTCGGCTCGCATTTCATATCCGCTTGCTTTCGCGCTTAAATTCCTTGCTGCATAGTGCCATTTTGTCCGCAAAATTCTATATTATAGAAATACAGCTGGCGCTAGAATTTTGATTGCGAAATTCTTATAAATTTTCTTTCTCGCGGTTTTTCGCGTACTGCTCGTTCTAAGTGTCGTATTCTTAGCCGATAAGATATCGCGTAGATTTCTAAAACTCACGCTTTGCAAATTTCGTGTCTTGAAATTTCATTCATAAAAAATTTCACGTCGTAAAATTTTTATGAAATTTCTCCCGCAAGAAAGAGGTGTTGCCGTCTGTTTACCGCAGCCTGATATAATCCCCACATCGAAATTAGAACTCCTTTCAATAATCGGCGAGACCTGTGTGGGTCTCGCTTTTTTTTATGCCCGTTAAATTTGGATTTTCGGTAAATACTCGGTAACAATTTGGTAAAATTTTAGTATTTTTCAGCCTATTTTAAGCATATAATTTGTCATTTTGTGCTACTATTGCGCTTACAAACTTTTAAAGGAGTTCAAAATGAAACTAGTTAAACTTAGTTTAGCGGCAGCAGTCGCTGCAGGTGCTCTTGCTATGAGTGCAAGTGCTGTTCCGTTAGAGGAAGCTATCAAGGATGTGGATCTAAACGGATACGCTCGTATGCGATATACACACAATAATGAATCCGATAAAAATGTCTACCGCGAGAAATCTAGTGTCTGGGAATTCAAATCCGAAGTAGATTTCAAAGCTAAAATCGACGATAACTTTTTCGGTGTAGTCGGTGTTAGATTTATGGATAGAGATAACGGTCAGACTTTTTCATCTTCAGACGGTGTATATCTTCAGGAGAAAAATGAAGAGGATGATGAGTCTCAATTTGATATTGCCAAGGCCTACTTAGGATATGCTATTGGCGGCACTACGATTACAGTTGGTCGCCAGGGTATAGGTTCGTTCTTTACGGATGATATGTATGGGGACGGTGTTAAGATTACTAGCACCGATATCGAGGGGCTAACTCTTACTGGCTTTTGGATGGACTCTTTAGAGAATGATAGTGATATTGGCAGCCTTAAGTGGAATAGAACAGGTGTAATGGCCCCATTAAAAGGAAAATTAACTACCGATCACAATCTATATGGAGTAGGAGCTATGGGCTCATACGATCCTGTGGCTTTCCAATTATGGTATAACTCCTTAGAAGATGTAGCCGATCTTTTCGCTGCAGAGTTAGCATTTAACTTTGATATTTCCGATGATTTCAATATTGGCGTAAAAGGTCAATATGCGTTTTCTGATTTAGATAGAGCGACTTATACTTACATAAATCGAACAACACTTCTTCCTGTAAATACAGAAACAAGCGATGCAGATTTTTGGGCTGCAGAGGCTAGTATGGGTCTATTCGGTATCGATTTAGCTGCAGGTTATTTAAGATTCGAGCCTGATAATAAAGATCGCGCTTCTTTTGTATCCTTTGAAGATCAAGGCTCCTTTATCAGCCCGGGTGAGCAGTTGCTAGATTATACGAACTTTACTGGTAAAAATCATTATTGGTATGCAGTAGCAGGCTATACTATTCCTGATACTGGTATCAGAATCGGTGCCGATTACCTAGATGGTAAGTCAGCCGGTAAAGATGCATACGAGGCAGTAGGTAGAATTTCTTATAAATATAATGAAAAGTTAAGCTTCAAAACTTGGTATTCGCACTATAAGATTGATGGTGCTGCAGGGGCTGCCGATGAGAAAAATGATCGAATTAGATTCGAGGCTAAATACAGCTTCTAATTATTTACCTTATACGGGTAAAATTAGGGCGAAGCTTTTGCTTCGCCCTTTTTAAATTTAAAACCAAGGTTTTTTATGAAAATTTTTAAAATTTCTTTTTTAGCATGTTTTTTTACTTTCGCTCTAAATGCTGCGGATAACACAAACGACGATACATACGTATTTGAAGCCAAAGGAGGGTTTGCCAAAGAGCTAAAATCCCTAATCGAAAAACATTCTAAAGATGAAAACATAACCGTAAATATCTACAAAAGCGCTCCTGCCGCAGGCGGCAAGGCTAACATTGGTAAGGTAAATCGAAATATAAATTCTTTAAAAGAAAGAGGCGGAGCGATCTTTGCCGAGAAGTGCGCTTCCTGCCACGGCGAGAACGGGCAAAAAAAAGCCTATGGAGTATCGCGTAAACTCAAAGATCTGGATGCCAAGGAGATCTCGATAGCTATTTCGCAATACACCACGGATCTAAGCTATGGCGGCAAGATGAAAAATATTATGCAGCTGATCGCTGCCAAGACAAGCGCTACGGAGCTAGGCTACATTATCGCTTATCTAAAGGGCGACGATTCATTCCTCTACGATAGCCCATCTAGCAGAAGTGCGAATACCGAAATTTCCACTGCCCCTAGTGAGCAGGGCTCATACCTAAAATAAAGGAGCGTAGATGAAAGTAGCGATCGTTTTGGCAAACGGTTTTGAAGAGATCGAGGCGGTAAGTCTGATCGATATTTTGCGTCGCGCGGATATTGATGCGGTATCCGTGGGGCTGGATAAGAAATGCGTCTGCGGCACACACGGCGTAGAGATGATCTCCGATGAAATTTTAGACGATATAAAAGTTTCGGAATTTGATATGATCGTTTTGCCAGGCGGCTTGCCCGGAGCCGAAAATTTGGCAAAGAGCGAGAAGCTCGGTAAGATTCTACGTGACTTTGATGCAAATAATACAAAAATTGGCGCAATATGTGCTGCTCCGTGGGCGCTAGCTACCGCAGGTGTGCTAAAAAGCTCTTACACTTGTTATCCAGGTTTTGAAAATCAGATCGCTCACCCAGGCTATACAAATGCGGCGAATGTCGTAAAAGATCAAAATATAATGACTTCGAAAGGTCCTGCTACTGCGATGGAATTCGCACTACAAATCGTCCGTGAGTTAAAAGGCGAGCAGGTTTATTCCAAGCTAAAATCCGATTTGCTTTTTAAATAAAATTTCAAGTGAAGGCCGATTCCAACGCGCTTTATTTTGCCATCTGTAAAACGGGGTGCGTGATTTTGCCACGCCTGAGAACTGCAAATTTTATCTTACTCTGCACGTATAAAATAGCCACAATATTTATTCTGAGTATCCGTAAACGAAATTCTCGCGACTCAAATTTTAAATCGAAAAACGCAAAAGACCTTGTGCGTGACAGATGAAATTTTATTGGAGCTAGTTGCTATTAAAACCAAATATTAACATCACGACGGCGTGAAACGCGAGTATGAAGGGATATTTTGGGCGTAGGCTCTTAAAAGGATACTCAGCTGAATAAATTTCAGTGCGGCATCTTCGCGATGCACTCGCTAGTAGAAGCCAAATAGATCGCGCAAACGTGCTAAATAAGGGGATCAGCGTGATCAAAAACGACGAGATTGCGCTGGATATAAATTTGATCAAATAGCGACGTCAATGTGTCAAGAGGCAAAACGGCGCAGTTTTTGAAGGTTTTGTTGGTAAAGCTCAGATTTATCGGGAAGCAGATAAGCTTGTAGCGCGCGACGAAAGTGTCATTTAGAATTCCTAAAAGGGATAAAATTTAGCGTTTCCTCAAAATATCGTCGTTTAAAAATATCGCGCTGCTTTGTATCGTTTTGGTAGCGCGGTCTTTAGAATTTTGCATTTTGTCGGGTACGGGTCTATGTGCGATCAAATTTACGTGCCCGATTTTCGCCGTGAAATAAAAAATCCCCAGTATCGTCGCGTTTAGAAACACTCCAAAATATATCCGTTCTAATCCCCATATCCCTATGCTGGCGGCATGAATAGGCACAAAAATTATCGCGATTAAGACCGGATAATAATCCGAAATTTTATTTTTGGCAAGGATTACGGTCGTAACGATGGCGTATGCGATGAGCGTAAAAGGAGAGATAAGCAAGAGTGCAAAAAGTGCGTTTATGCGCTGATAATCTTCGTGCCCGATTAAGACGCAAAAGCTACAAAACGCGAGCGTTATGAGAAAAAATAAAGGTAAAATCCACCGCGTTTTCACGTCGCGCCCTTTAAGCAGAGATAAAAAGAGCAGATGAGAGCCCAGCGCAATACAATAATAATCAAATATAACCGACGAGCTTAGAAACGTGAGCGGTATGGCGAGCAGCGTACCCGGTCCATCAAAATATACCCCACTAAACATGAGCCACGTGATAAAGAGTATAAAAGCATATTTCAGACCCGCATAAGTGGCGCAAACACAGATACTAACGAGGATAAATCGTATAAATTTGCTCATTTGCCTTTTTCCTAAATTTAGGTAATTATAGCAAACCGCGACAAACGAACGGCGCAAAATTTTAATTTAGCCCGTGCGCTCGCCGAATCCGCTGCCGATTGCGAGCTTGGGTGAGAGGACCTGCCAATGCCTTCGTATTATTTCATCCGCTCCAGCGCCGCAAGATAAAATTCATAAATTCTAAATCCGTTTTGCGTTATCATTGCGCTAAATTTAAAATTTTACGCAAAGGGGATCATATGAAAAACACGGCATTCATCACGGGCGCTACGAGCGGCTTTGGCGAGGCGATTGCCAGGGCGCTTAGCGCGCAGGGCTATAAGATTATTGCGTTTGGGCGTCGCAAAGATCGGCTACAGAAGCTAGCCGGCGAGCTAGGCAATACGCACATTATCGCCGCGGATATTCGCGATAAAGCTGCGGTGTTTGACGCCGTGAGTGCGCTGCCTGCAAATTTCAAAGACGTCGAGGTGCTGGTAAATAACGCAGGCCTTGCACTCGGGCTTGAGGGGATTGCACAGACGCCTGTGGAGGATTTGGAGACGATGGTCGATACGAATATCAAGGGCGTGCTGTATTCGACCAAGGCGGTGCTGCCGCTGATGATCGCGCGCGGCAGCGGCTATATCTTCAATCTCGGCTCGACTGCGGGCGCGTGGCCCTATCCGGGTAGCCACGTTTACGGCGCGAGCAAGGCGTTTATCAAGCAGTTTAGCCGCAATATCCGCAACGACCTGCGCGGCACCGGTATCCGCGTGACGGAGATCGCGCCGGGAATCTGTAAGAGCGAGTTTAGCGAGGTGCGCTTTAAAGGCGATGTAGCGCGTGCCGCGGCCGTGTATGAGGGGGTCGATGCGATCCTGCCCGAGGATATCGCGCAGATCGTGCTAAGCTGCCTAGCGATGCCGCACCGAGTAAATATCAACGTGATTGAGGCGATGGCGACGCAGCAGAGCTGGGCTGGGCTTTTTATCGAAAAGCATTAAATTTTAAGGCGAGAAAATGAAAAAAATTCTATTACTAATGTTTTTATCGGTTGCCGCGTTTGCAGTAGACGACGCGACCAGGCAGCATAATGCTGAGCTATTCGGCATCTGGACGCTGGTGCCGCCCGTCGTGGCTATCGCACTTGCCTTTATCACCAAAGAGGTGATTTTATCGCTTTTCATCGGCGTTTTTAGTGGCACCTATATGCTTGCAGTCGTCGGCAACAATCCGATCTCCGCGCTTGTGGGCAGCTTTACCGATCTGGTCGCGCGCGTGGTGGGCTCGATGGCTAGCAAAGGCAACGCGGGCGTGCTTTTGCAGGTGCTTTGTATCGGCGGCGTAGTCGCGCTGATTAGCAGGACGGGCGGCACGAAAGCCGTGGCTCTTTGGATTAGCAAGCGCGCTAAAACCGGTATCTCGGCGCAAATTTCAACATGGGTTATGGGTCTTTTCGTATTTTTCGACGACTACGCAAACGCACTAATCGTAGGTCCCGTCATGAGGCCGATCACCGATAAATTTAGAGTCAGCCGCGAAAAGCTCGCCTTTATCATCGACGCCACCGCCGCACCGATTGCGGGTATCGCGCTAATTTCTACCTGGGTAGGTCTTGAGGTCTCTCTGATAAGAGCGGGATATGATCAGATCGGCGTGCAAAACGTAAACGCCTTCTCGATCTTCGTGCAAACCATGCCGTATCGCTTCTACAATCTTTTTATGCTTGCTTTCGTGGTTTACGTGGCGTTCATGCGTAGAGATTTCGGACCGATGCTCTCTGCCGAAAGGCGCGCGGCGAGCGGCGAAATCCACTCTAAAAATTCTAACATCGCCGAGCTCGAAGATAAAACGCTAGAGCCTAAAGAAGGCGTCAAGCCGCAAGCCTCAAACGCCGTTATCCCGCTTATAGTGCTAATCTGCGGCGCATTTGCGAGCTTTTATTTTAGCGGACTAAGTAAGCTTGAAGGCGACGCTCTAGCAGCCGCAAAAGCCGCTCCGCTAAGCTTTGCGACGCTTCAGGCGACGTTCGGTAACGCAAACTCGTCGGTCGCGCTTTTTCAAGCGGCGCTTCTTGCTACGGTCGTGTCTATATTTATGAGCGTTTACCGCAAAATTTTTGACGTCAGAGAGGCGATCTCTACGTGGATCAAGGGGTGGAAGACGATGATCGTTACGATCGTGATCCTGCTGCTTGCCTGGTCGCTCAGCTCTGTCATCAAAGAGCTCGGCACGTCGCGCTATCTAGTCGATATGCTAAGCCAAAATACGCCGAAATTCTTGCTTCCGGTAGCGATTTTCGTGCTGGGCTCGTTCATTAGCTTTTCGACGGGCACGAGCTACGGCACGATGGGAATTTTAATGCCGCTTGCCATACCTTTGGCAAACGCCGTGGGACTTCACTACGGGCTTTCGGGCGATGCGCTCCACGCCTATATGATCGTAAATATCTCGGGCGTGCTAACCGGCGCGATTTTCGGCGACCATTGCTCGCCGATTTCGGATACGACGATCCTTTCGTCGATGGGCGCGGGCTGCGATCATATCGAGCACGTAAAGACGCAGATGCCTTACGCTCTATCCGTCGGTGCGGTCGCCGTGCTAGCGGGCTACCTGCCCGTAGCGCTAGGCCTTAGCGTCTGGATCGCGCTGCCGATAGGATTTGCCGTTACGTGGGCTCTCGTGCGGTTCGCAGGTAAAAAGATAGAAGAGTAGCTCTCGCAAATTTTAAATTTGCTTTTAAATTTTGAATTCCGCAGCGATGCGGAATTCTGCCTGGAGGAATTTTGCTTTGTCCCGCAGAATTCCGCTCTGTAAAATTTCGTCGCGCGAGTAAAATTTTAAAGCGAAATTTCAAAAAGTGCGAGCAAATTTTAAAAGCCGAATTTAACGAGCCGCATTAAAACGGCGCGTGCGCCTGCAATTCAAAATTTTTAAAGTAAACGGGTAGTAAAATGCCAATAAATTTCAAACAAGGAGAATGAAATGAAAAATCCTAAAATGTTCCTCTGGGGGGGGGTGTTAGCTGCTTTATTAGCAGGTTGCGGCGATGATACAGAGGTAAAGACTAAAGAATACTACGATGCTCATCTAGACGAAGCCAAAGAGGTTTTAGCAAAGTGCGATTTTAATACTCTTAAAGATGGCAGTAACTCCTATAAAAATTGCGTGAATGCGAAAACGGTCGTAGAGGAAAAGAGTATGGCGTATTCGGTCAAGTATTATATGGAACACTTGGACGAAGCTAAGGCTATCATAGAAAAATATAAAGAGAAAGAGCCGGCAGATAAAAATAGCGTTGAGTATAGTAATTTGATGAATGCAAAAGAGGCTAATGGCAATATGAAATTAAGGGGCTTTTTGGAAAATCAAGCACGATAAATTATTTTGGTATCAGCTTAAGATCAAAACCGCTCCTCTCTTACGGTATTAATACATTTTAATTCACTCTGCGCGGCGCTGAATTTTGCAGTATAAATCTCGCCCGCGAAATGATACGGCGCGAAATCTTGCTTTACGGATTTTGGAATTTCAAATTTTAAAGCCTGCGAGCTTTTGGCTAGCGCAGAAAAGACTTACGGGCTGCGCGGCGCCTTAAAATTTAAACATTTTAAAATTTACGCCGTACACCTGGTCTAAATTTCACTCGGCGGCGGTTTGTGCGGTGCACTAAATTTTAACCTCTCTCGCGCACTTTATCCGCACCCTGGTTTAAATTTAAAATTTCAAATTTACTGCGATAATTCGCACAGCGCGAGGAATTCCTTACTTACAGCAATCTTGACTTGCGCTATTAAATTTAAAGAAGCGACGGCGTCTTTCTCGCGCTATGCTGCTCCAAGTTGGACGGCGGCGTTGTGCGTTAAATCTTAAATTTACGTGCTAGGCGGTGGAAGGCAGCATTTGCCCCGTAAAATTTTAACTTTCGCGCATCGGACGACGGCTAGGTGCCATTGCTCACATGCTGTTGCGAAGCTGCTTCTAAATCGCCGAGTTAAATTTTAGCGCGCCAAAATTTTAGTCTATTCGGCGCGATTTACAAAACGACGAATTTAGCCCGCCGAAATTTTAGTCTGAATTACGACGCGCCAAAATTTTAATTTGCGCTGCGATTTATAGCGCATCAAAATTTTAACTTTCACGAAACGATCTGCGATGCGCTAGAATTTTAATTTGCGTGGTGCGATCCGCGATGCGATAAAATTTTAACCCACGCTGCGGCTCACAGGTGCGTAGCCTAGTCGATTGCTCGCATCGCATCGAGCCGCTTTAAAAACAATCCCACCTTGCGTAATTGCGCCGCATCTAGCGCTCTGCCCGAATAAAAATATTCCACGCTGTTGCCGTTTGGATAATTCACTCGCGAAATACCCGCCTCTTCGCTTCGCGGCTCAAATTCTAAGGACAAATCCGCGCCGCCTCGAGAATAAAGCTTGAGCTGTGAATTCGCATCTACGGCGCGTGGCGACATGCGGCATTTGTCTTCGTCGCACTGCTCTAAGTCGCGGGCATTGACCGCCAGCTTACCGTCGCATTTGCGGATTGCGCCCAGCTCGCCCGTTTGCGAATTTGCGTTAAATTTTATATCGCCGCCCGTGTTAAATTTAGCCGTCCGCGAGGGCAAATCCTTCCCGCGCGCAAGCTTTAGCCCTCCGCCCAGCTCGCTTGCAAGGCGATTTAGCGTGCCGTCGATGCCGTCGATGATGCGTACGTGAGACGGCAAAATTTCGCGCAAAACGTCCTTGAAATAGTTAAAATGCGTGCAACCAAGCACGAGCGAACCGAGGCGCGCGAGCTCAAATTTACCGAGCTCCTGGCGCAGATACGCCCGAACCGCGGGCGAGTCAAACTCCAAATCCTGCGCAAACTCCACGAGCCTGGGCAGCGGCAGGCTCCACGTCTCGCACTCCAGCCGTTCCACGAGGCACGCGAGCTTCTCGCCCGCGATCGTTAGCGGAGTGGCGATGAGCAGCGTCGGGCGCGCGCCGAAGCTGTCCGCGGCGAGCTTGACGGCAGGCTCCATGCCGATAACCGGCACGCTAAATGCGCCGCGAAGCTCCGAGATAGCCGCGCTCGTGGCGGTATTGCAAGCAACGACGACCCCCTCCGCGCCGCGCGAGACCAAAAACCCGACCGCATCGAGGCTTAGCCGCACGATCTCGGTCCTACTTTTTGTGCCGTAGGGGACGTGATCCTCGTCGGCAAAATACAAAAACTCCGCCCCGCTAAATCGCTGCAAAGCCTCGGCTAGCACGCTTAGCCCGCCGATGCCTGAGTCAAAAAACGCTATTTTCAAATCTTTATCCAAGGTTAAAATTTCAAAAAAGGGATTATAGCCCAATTCGGGTAAAATTTAAATTTTGAGCGGGCTTGGCGGCTCTGTAGGCGTTAAATTATCGCCGCCTCGTTAAAATTTACAATAAATTTAATCAATTTCTTAGGGGGGGGGGGGGGGTAAAATTAGTCAAATTTTACCCGGAAAGGATATTAAATGAAAAAATTGCTATTTGCGTTGGCGCTCGCCGCTTGTTTTGCGTTCGGCACGTCTGAGTATGAAAAGTTCGAAAAGGAGTGCAATGACGGCAATATGGAGTCTTGCGCCGAGGCAGGATTGCAATGTAAGGATAACGCAAAAAAGCTAAAACTATTTGAAAAAGCTTGTAACGGCGGAAATAAGCTCGGTTGTCTCGGAGTCTCGGGCGTAATGATGCAAGAAGATCCAAAAAAAGCCGTCGAGTATTTTGAAAAAAAATGTGACTCTGGAGACGCTCTTGATTGCGCATTATTAGGGGCCATGTATAAGGACGGAGACGGAGTCGAAAAAGATATATCAAAAGCGGTAATTTATTATGACAAAGCTTACGACAGAGGAAATGGACTATCATGCGGTATATTGGCAGATATGTACCGTAAAGGAGACGGCATAAAAATAGATTTCATAAGAGCGGCGGTTTATTATAAAAAAGGTTGCGACGTAGCAGGCGAATTACTGAATTGCTACAATTTTGCGGTTTTTAACCATTACGTCGAAAAAGATAAAAGTAAAGCTGCGCAGTATTACAAGAAAGCTTGTGATTCAGGCAAAAATAGCTCTTATCTTGACCTTCCTAATATGACGGAATTGAAGGATACTTGGCAAAAATCCTGCGATATGTATGAGCTGCTAAAATAGCGCGCCGAGCTGCAGCCGGTACAATACGCTTCGGCTGCGGCTTAAAATTCCTCCGCACCTAAATTTAAATCGCGGCGGTATGCTACTAAGCCTAACGATAAAATTTTAAACTAATCGAATGCTCTTAAAGTAGAATTTAGCGTAAATTTACACGGATCCTGCACAGATTTTGGCGCGAGCAAAGCACTAAAATAAAGAGGCAGATTTGTTGCAAATAAAATGCGTGCCAAAAGTATAGATTGGTACGCAGCAGAATTTTAAGTTAGGATTATGGAGGCCTTATGTGCTTCGCCTCTGCAAGGATCGGGTGAAAGTAGAATTTTGAGGTTGGAATTTACGCAGTCGCGCGTATAAAGCTTCGCGCCAATTTTTTGATGTGGAATTTAGAATTTTAAAATTCCTAGAGCTTCGAATCTGGCGCTGAGCCTTGAAATATCGTAGCGATAGAATTTTAAAATTTGCCGCCGCATCGCTTTAAAAATCTTGCTTGAAAATTTTAATTACGCAGCGTAAAATTTTTCATTTCTGCCGGGGCGCTGCGTTTTGCCATAAAAATTTTGCTTTTTTGCTATGACGATGTGTTTTTCGTCGTAGAATTTCGCGACTTTTTACGGCGCAGAATTTTTAGCGCGAAGTTCCTCATTATTTTGCTTGTTAAAATTTAAGTGATAAATCCCGCGATGTAAACGCACGGCATAAGGCTCTTATCACTCCACGCCACTTTGAAGCGAAATGAGATAAATTCTACGTGGCGCAAAAGGTGCCCGATTAGGCTTTGGGGCGTCCTTGCATACTGCGCAAAAGCGCGATCTCCTCCGCCCAGAGGTTATCGTCGATCGTTTCTAAAATCAGCGGGATCTCGTCGATGTTCGGGTCGTTCATGATGTTTTCAAATGCCGCGAGCCCCAAAAATCCGCGCCCGAGGCTCTCGTGTCGATCTTTGCGCACGCCAAGCTCGTTTTTCGTGTCGTTTAGGTGCATGCCGCTTAAAAATTTATAGCCGATCGCGCGGTCAAACTCGCTCATCGTGCGCTCATAGGCCTGCGGGCTGCGGAGGTCGTATCCTGCGGCGAACGCGTGACAGGTATCGATACAGACGCCGATGCGATCTTTATTTGAAATTTTGCCGATCACGTAAGCGAGCTGAGCGAAATCATAGCCGAGATTAGAGCCTTGGCCCGCGGTGTTTTCGAGCACGAGCTTGACGCCACTAGTGTTTGCGATGGCGAAATTTAGCGACTCTGCGATATTATCCAGGCACACTTGAGCTGAAATTTCATTTAGATGCAAGCCTGGATGAAAGTTCAAAAGCTTAAGCCCGAGCGCCTCGCAGCGACGGATCTCGTCCACGAAGGCGTTTAGGGACTTCTCGCGCTCCGCCTCGCGCGGATGGCCCAAATTTATGAGGTAGCTGTCGTGCACCAAGACGTGCTCCGCGCGGATGCCGCTTTGCTTCAGCGCGTCCTTAAACGCGACGATCTCTTTCTCGCTAAGCGGCGGCGCGTCCCATCTGCGCTGATTTTTGACGAACATCGCAAACGCGTCCGCCCCGATCCTTGCGGCGTTTAGCGGCGCGTTGAAAACCCCGCCGCTAGCACTCACGTGCGCTCCGATCCGCTTCATTTTACCTCCTAAATTTTATTTTACGCCGCGTGCGGCAAAATTTCATAAACCCGAGCCGCGCGCGGATTTTTAAATTTAAATGCGCGCTTTTTCTTTCGCACATACGCGCTGCTTAGTAAATTTCGCCGCGTAGAGCCGGCGCAGAGCGTCAATAAAACCGCACCGTTTGCAAAGCTTAGGCGGCTACCCTGCAGAGTAATGGAATTTTGACCGCTCGCGCCGTGTTTTGGGCGGCTGCTAGAGAGCAGTATTCCCGCGCGTTTATATACACCCGCCGCGCAAAATTTTACTCGTTCGCAATTTGTTCGCGCCACCCACGGAATTGCATCTCACGCACCACAAACATTGATCGCACGAGATTTTACTGCAGCTCGCGGATTTTGATCTTTACGCCGCGTTTTGCGTCGGCGAAGCTTATGGATCTTCCGCCGCCGTCCTTGTCGCGGCAAACCTTATAATCGATAGAGCCATCTTGCAGGCTTTGCGCGAGGCAACGGCGCTCGCCTGCGTCGCTGCCGCCAAAGATCGGCTTGCCGTCTAGGATTTGGCCGAGAAGCCCGCGGTAGTGCTCGGTGCCGAAGAATTTTTTATTGAAAACAAGCTCGTCGTCGCACGCGCCGTTCATGCAAATTTTATCGCCTTTTAAAACCAGGCTCAGCACGCTGATGCCGCTTGCGTAAATTTGAACCTCGGTTTGATTTTTAAATTTGCGCATAAAGCCCGCGTCGCTGGTGCGGGTAAGCGGCGAAATGACGGTGAAATTTACAGCTTGCGTAGAAGCGGGCTTGAGCGCGGTGGTAGCGCAGCCTGCGAGCAGAAGCGAAAGTGCAAGTGGCGCCAGAAAAGAGCATTTCATAAATAATCCTTAATTTAAGTTGGGTTTAAGTGCGTCTTGAGTAGAATACCGCCTTTAATCTTAATACCAGATTAAGTGGCCCCTTCGTCTAACGGTTAGGACATCGCCCTTTCACGGCGGTAAAACGAGTTCGAATCTCGTAGGGGTCGCCACTTCTAGTTTTAAAATTTTTTGACGTAAATCTTAGCTTTTGTAAAATTCTGAAATTATGCACTTTTGCTGCTTCCTGTGCTACAAAATTCCAAGACTGCAATAAATTCTACCTGATAATTTTAAAATTTAGCCCCGCTGAATTTATGTAATAAATTTTATGCGGACATGCGGACAGATGAAACTTAATGAAATAAAACTCGCAAATTTAGCTCTTTCTAAAAAAAATTCGCTAAATTTATTGAATGCAAAATTTTAAAGAATACGTAAATGAAATTCTAAAAAATCATCCTGGCGAGCGCGTCACGAGCTTTAGTTTTGAGGGCGAGAAATACTGGCTAAAGCAGCCGGAGTTGCGCATCCGCGGCGGATTGCTTACGAAAATATTCAAAGCAAATCCGAAAGCCGCTTTCGATTACGAAGCGCTAAAATGCGAGAGCCTGTACGCAGTCGGCGCGCCTGTGCCGCAGCTGGTGCTGCGAGACGAGAACTTTTTCGTACTCAAAGACGGCGGCACGCCGGTGGACGAGGTGCTAAAAAGCTCGGATGAGGCATCTTGTGTGGCGCTCATTCAGGGCTACGCTGCGGCGTTAGCACAGCTGCATTCGCGCGGCTTCATACACGGCAGACCCGCACTGCGCGACGTCTTAGTAAAAAACGGCGAGATGAAATTTATAGATTTTGAAAATCGCGGCGAGCGCGGTAATCTGCAAAAAGCCAAAATGCGAGATTTTTTGCTGTTTGTCTATGATCTTTGTCGCGAAGGGTTGAACGAAGGTTTGGTGCGCGCAGGCATCCGCGCCTACGACTTAAACGGCGGGCAGGACGTAGTGCAAAGTGCGTGGGCTACGGTACTTGCGCTGCGTCCGATATATTTTATCGCTAGGCTTTTGCCGCAAAAATTTAAAGATCTAAACGCGCTCGTGCGCACATTTGAGCTCTGCCTAAAAATAATTGAGAAAAACGATGATCAAACAAAGTAAATTCGCTAAATTTAAGCTGGTGATTATACTCGCCTATATGTCGGCTCTGGCGCCTTTGTCTACCGATATGTATCTGCCCGCGCTGGAAAAGGTAAAGGCAAGCTTTGCTACGAGCGAGTTTTACGCTCAGTTATCGGTTGTGAGCTTTTTCGTTGCGTTTGCGCTAGGACAGCTCGTTTATGGGCCGCTAAGTGATAAATTCGGTCGCAAAAAGCCGTTATACGCGGGCATTTTGCTTTTCATATGTGCGTCGCTTGCTTGCGTGAGCTTTGATAGCGTTTATGCGTTTATATTTTTTAGATTTTTGCAAGCTTTGGGCGGGTGTGCGGGAGTGGTACTTGCGAGAGCCGTAATTAACGATAAATTCGAGCTGCACGAGGCTGCAGCGATGTTTGCGCTGATGATGGTCGTGGGCTCGCTAGCTCCGATGCTAGCACCAACTTTAGGCGGATTTGTGCTAGATTTTTTCTCGTGGCAAGCGATTTTTGCGATTTTGTTCGCACTTGGAATTTTGCTTTTTGCATTTATATTTTTCGGACTTGACGAGAGCGCGCAGATAGACAAGACTGTTACACTTAGCGTAAAAGGCGTGCTTGGCGAATACGGCATAATCTTGCGAAATAAAGAATTTATGCGCTATACGTTAGGATTTGCAGTTGCGATGAGCGCGCTTTTCGCTTATATCACGGGCTCTAGCTTTATATTTTTGGGCTATTATGGGTTGGGCGAGCATGCCTTTGGTGTAATATTTGGCATCAACGCTCTTGGAATGACCCTTGTTTCGGCACTAAATGCCAAACTCGTGCAAAATCGCGAACCTGCAGCTTTATTAAATTTCGGCCTAATCGCGATGCTTGCGACGAGCCTAATTTTGCTCGCATGCTCTATGCTTGACCTTCCTTTCATCTGCTTTGAGGCTTCGCTTTTCATATTGCTTTCGTCTCTTGGCTTTGTTGCGCCTAACGCCACGACGCTTGCGATGGCGCTGTATAAGGACGGCAACTCTGGCGCAGCTTCGGCGGTACTGGGGACTGCGCAATTTGCTATCGCCGGGGCTATTTCGTTTATCGTAGGTGCAGTGGGAGCGAATAAGCCGTTTTTGCTCGCAAGTGTGATGGCGATTTGTGCTCTTTGCGCGAACGCCGTGTATTTTTTATTGCGAGAAAAGAATCAAAAATTTTAATTTTAATATTTTTTAAATTTATCGTTAAGGATTGATTAGCTAAAATTAGTTTTTGTTCTTTCAGTGTAAGAAAGACAATTCGGTAAAAAAGGAAACAAGCCAATGAGCGATATTATCGCGTATAAATTTAACGGTGAAATTTACGATACTCAAAGTATCGGCGAGCACGCAAGCGAGGCGCAGCCGATATATTTCGATAACTCCGAGGACGCGCTTAAAATTCTGCGCCACTCCTGTGCGCACCTTTTGGCGCAGGCAGTTCGCGAGCTTTATGCGGGCGCAAAATTTTTCGTGGGACCTGCGATCGAGGATGGGTTTTACTACGACATCCGCGTCAGCAAAGATAACGGCGAGAAGCTCGGCGAAGAGGATTTAGGGGCGATCGAAAAAAAGATGCGCGCGCTTGCCGAGGCAAATTTAGAGATTAAAAAGATAGCCTCCACTAAAGAGGCAGTCGCCAAAAAATATGCAAACGACGATCTTAAGCAGGAGGTTTTAAAGCGCATCCCCGAAGGCCCCGTAAGCCTATACGCGCAGGGCGAGTTTGAGGATATCTGCCGCGGCCCGCATGTGCAAAATACGAAATTTTTGAAAAATTTTGCTCTTACGCGCATCGCGGGGGCGTATCTCGGCGGCGACGAGAAGCGCGAGATGCTAACTCGCATCTACGGCGTCGTATTTGCCGATAAAGATAGCCTTAAAAAGCACCTTACGATGCTCGAAGAAGCCAAGAAGCGCGATCACCGAAAGCTCGGAGCCGAGATGAAATTTTTCACCTTCGACGAGCAGATCGGCGCGGGACTTCCGATCTGGCTTCCTGCGGGCACGAGGATGCGTATAAAGCTCGAGGAGCGCCTTTATAGGCAGCTTCGCAAGCGCGGCTACGAGCCGGTGCGCGGTCCTGAAATTTTAAAATCCGACGCGTGGAAGATCAGCGGACACTACAGCAATTACAAAGAAAATATGTATTTTACGACGATCGAGGAGCAGGAATACGGCATTAAGCCGATGAACTGCGTCGGTCATATCAAGGTTTATCAAAGCGAAATCCGCTCATATCGCGATCTGCCGCTTAAATTTTGCGAGTACGGCGTCGTGCACCGCCACGAAAAAAGCGGCGTCTTGCACGGGCTTTTCCGCGTGCGCGAGTTCACGCAGGACGACGCGCATCTGTTTGTGATGCCGAGCCAGATCAAAGAAAACGTCTATGAAATTTTGGATTTCGTGGAGCTTTTGATGAAGGCTTTCGGATTTGAATACGAGCTTGAAATTTCTACCAAACCGCAAAAGGCGGTCGGCGACGACGAGGTTTGGGATATCGCGACGAAGGCCTTAAAAGACGCGCTTGACGAAAAAGGCTTAAAGTACGGCTTAGACGAGGGCGGCGGCGCATTTTACGGGCCTAAGATCGATATCAAAATCACCGACGCGCTCGGGCGAAAGTGGCAGTGCGGCACGGTGCAGGTCGATTTTAACCTGCCTGCGCGCTTCGAGCTTGGCTACATCGACGAAAATAACGAAAAAAAGCAGCCCGTGATGCTGCATCGCGCGATTTTGGGAAGCTTCGAGCGGTTCGTGGGGATTTTGCTCGAGCACACCGCGGGCGAGCTTCCGTTTTGGATCTGTCCTACGCAGGTATCGATCGTGCCGATCGGTGAGGCGCACGCAAGCTATGCGAAGGAAATTTTAAATTTGCTGCGCGAAGCAGATATTGACGGCGAAATTTTAGATAAAAACGAAACGCTAAATAAACGAATCAGAACGGCTGAAAAGCAGAAGGTGCCGCTCATCATCGTCCTAGGCGATAATGAAGTTTCGGCTCGCAGCGTGGCCTTGCGCGATCGCAGGGCGCGCGAACAGCGAAATTTAGGGCTGGATGAGTTTTTAAATTTCGTAAAAGCTAAATTAAACGAGGTGAATTTTTGAGCAGAGAAAAAGAGGTTTTTCTAAACGAGGACATTCCGGCTAGCGAAGTCAGGTGCATAGGCGACAACGGCGAGGTTTACGGCATAATTTCAAAGGCGCAGGCGCTGCAAATCGCCGAGCGAGAGGGTGTGGATCTGGTTTTGATAGCGCCCGATGCAAAGCCGCCCGTTTGCAAGGTCATGAACTACAGTAAATTTCGCTATCAGCAGGAAAAAAAGCTCAAAGAGGCGAAAAAAAAGCAAAAAATCATCGAGATCAAAGAGATCAAGCTGTCCGCCAAAATCGCTCAAAACGACATTAATTACAAAGTAAAGCACGCGAAAGAATTCCTTAGTAGCGGCAAACACGTAAAACTTCGCGTATTTTTAAAAGGGCGCGAGATGTCAAGCCCGGAAATCGGCGTAAATTTGCTCAATAAAATTTGGGACGAATTTTTCGCGGAAGTTGCCGATCGCGATAAAGCGCCTGCGCTGGAGGGTCGCTACGTAAATATGCTGATCACGCCGAAAAAGGCGTAGCGTAAATTTGGCGGTATTTTGCGCCGCGTGCGGCAAAATTTTAAAATTTACGCGCTGTTTTTCCCCGCGGTACAGCGCGTAAATTTAAACTAAATAGCAAAATTTTAAAATTTATACAGGCTAAGTTTATCTCTAAATTTAGTCCTTTAAATTTGTATAAAATTTTTTTGATCAAGTCAAACCGAATCTTAATCGAGCGACAAAATTTAACTTTAAATTTATCTTGCGTTAATTTAAGCTATAAAATTCCTTAAATTCAAATTTTTCAAAGAAACTTTATTATATACTTCCCATTCACTTTAAAAAAAGGACGACCATGCCAAAGATGAAAAGCGTGCGCGGTGCCGTCAAGCGTTTTAAAGCGGGCAAAAACAAGATCAAAAGAGGCTCGGCGTTTCGCAGCCACATTTTGACGAAGATGTCTCAAAAACGCAAGAGGAATTTGCGCGAGGCCCAATACGTCGATTCTACGAACGTATCTGCGGTTAAAAGAATGCTTTGCAAATAGTGCAAAGTTAGTTTTTGACGAAAGTCATTCAAACTCCCCTAAATTTATGGATTTTAGGGCAAGATCCCAAGAGGGACGCCGATTAAGAAAGGATTAATATGGCAAGAGTAAAAACAGGCATCGTTAGACGCCGCCGTCACAATAAGGTGCTAAAGCTTGCGCGCGGATTTTATAGCGCAAGACGCAAACATTTCAGAAAGGCTAAAGAGCAGCTAGAAAGAAGCCTCGTTTACGCCTTCCGTGACAGACGCGCGAAAAAACGTGATTTCCGCAGACTTTGGATAGTGCGCATCAATGCAGCTTGCAGACTAAACGACATCAGCTATTCTAAATTTATAAACGGACTTAGAAAAGCGGGCATCGAGCTTGATAGAAAAATTTTAGCAAATATGGCTATGAACGACCCCGAAGCTTTCGCAACCGTCGCGAAGAAGGCAAAAGCGGCATTAAAATAAGCTTTAAAATTTGGCCGTCTTAAGGCGGCTAAATTTTTAAATTTCGACAAAGCTTTTAATTTTAAAAGCACGTCCGCAAATTTGTCGAAATTTAAGAATTTGGGTAATTTTATTTGAGGCAGTGCAGAATGCTAAAGTCTTTGAAAAAAATCGTATCTCTTGCGCTTGTCGGTGCAGCAGGGTTCGGCTATGCGAGCGAGCAGAATTCCTGGAGCTATGCAAACGCGCAAAAATCACCTTCCAACAACACTTCCCGTTCCGATGTAATGAGCGCTGCGGATAGCTTGGGCGCAAAATTAAGCAGGCGCGACGCGGCTAGCGATAACTCCGCGAGTGAGCAGTATGAAAACTCATTTCGTATCAAGCTCGAGTATGCAAGAGGCTTTGCTAAAAAGGGTTCATATTCGGGCAGGCTTAATAATCAGCGCGTTATGATGCCTGCGTTTCGCTGGACGGGCAATAGCGGCGTAAATGCCGAGTTTTGGAACGGCATTACCAATATAGGCAGCGCGCTGGTTCCTTATGTGGCTTTCGGTTCATACGAAGCGGCGACGCCGGGCGATCAAACCACGCAATATCTGGTCAGAAGAGAAGAAGACGCCGTTCAGATGAAGCGAAATATCGCGGCGGGCATATCAAATTTAGGCTATACCTATACTAAAAATTCTACTAGAAATCTAAATTTGGTCTATGCCGATATCGATAATTTCGTAAATTTCTACGGCAGAGAAAATATCGCAGGATACTTCATCGACGAGGTCAATACCGAGAATAATCCCACAACTATCGCCTATATGGCGAATATCTACAATTATATCAAGACTAAATACCCCGGAATGCTAGTTTTAGCAAATAACGGCTGGGGCGTGCGCGACGCTATAGCCCCTTATGCGGACGTTTGGATGCTGCAAGAGGTGAGTGCGGATGAGTATATAAACCACTACCGCCCTAGAACCTCGGAGTTTGAAAAAGATCCCGCAAATTCATCTAAAATTCTGCACGTGATATACAACGCAAGACCCGATCAATACGACGAAATCATAAGATTATCTCGCGAGCGCAACGCGGCAAATCTATTTATCACCTCCGATACGAATGCCTATCCTAGCGGATACGATGATCTGCCTACCTATTTTGAAGCGCTGATGCTAGCGATCAACAACTTCACGCCTAAAAACGGCAGCCTGTTTTCGCAGGTCGCAAGAGGCGGCAACCGAGTAGGCATCGAGATGCCGCGCTCGAAAGTCGATCTGGACCTTACAAAGCTAGCAAGGAATTCCGCTTATAAAAATTTAGCCGACACCGACGGGCAGGAGTTTAACGTAAACGTAAGCGCGATCGGAAACTACGGCGGGGATTACAAAGACCGCTCGGGCGGCGTCAAATACGATCACAAGAGCGACGGAATTTTACTCGGAGCCTCCAAGAGAGTAGATGATCTTACGCTGGGCGTGATCTTTGGTTACCAAAAATCGGACGCTTGGTACGAGGGTAAATTCGACGGTGTCAAAGAAAACATCAAATCCTATGAGCTCGGTCTGGCGGGCAGATACGATTTTAGCGAGAACGTGGATTTGGCGGTGAATTTAACCTATTCGACAAACGATCATAAATTTGAAACCAACAACGGATTCGGCGCTATCCATGGCGCAAAATACAAATCGCAAATTTGGGATTTCAGTACGAGAGCAGGGTATAAATTTTTATTTGAAAACGGCTATATTAAGCCATATTTGGGGCTTGGAGCGATTAGGGTGGACGAGGATGCGATCTCTAGGCTTAAATTTAGCTCCACTTCAAAAACCGCGCCAAACGGCACCGCGGGAATTTACGCGATCAAGGCTTTCGGCGATCTGCAGATATTCGCAAATGCTGAGTACGAGCATCGATTTAGCGGCGATTCGTATCATGCAAGTAGAAAGTATTCGGACAGATACGACGTTGAGGGGCTTGATTATTCTAGCGGCGTATTTAACGGCGCGATCGGGCTGAAATATAAGATCTTTCAAAGCGTCGCACTTAGCGCGTCGTACGAGCTAAGCGAGAGCAAAAATAGCCTGGCAAGAGCCGCTTTTGACGTGGAGTTTTGATTTTAATCGGAGTAGTCCAAGATAGGCGGCTTGAAGCACGATTATAAATTCCTCTTTGCCGCAAAACAAAATTTGCGGCTAAATTTTACCCGAGCTTTGCCGCGAAATTTTAAAATTTCGGCCTTAAAATTTTTGCTCGCATAATTTCTACTTTGAAATTCCAGGTAAGACCATTTTTGTGCCGCTTTGGACGCTTAAGCGACTAGATATAATCGCTGCCGCAGAATTTCGCGCGGACGCTTGAGGATTTTTTAAAATTCTAAAATTTTGTCCGTTTAAAACTTTGCGGATCGCGTTTCATCCGCAAGGGATTTTAAAATTCTATTCGCGGTGCAACTGCGGAATTTTAAGAATTCCAAGGGAGCATTCAAATTTTCGAGGCAAAATTTAGACTGATTGGAAGTTGCCGAAACTGGGTAAAAGAAGCAAAATTTTGCGGATCGCTCCGCAAAATTTTAGATTATTTTAGCTTGTCTAGTTCGATGATGTAAGGCACCGAGTTTACTCCCGCGCCGAAGTATTTGCCGGCTAGGGCTTTGGCGGCGTCTAGCTCGGCAGCGCTTACGTCTTTGGCACCTGCTTTGTTATCTTCAGCGTAATATTTTTTAAAAACCGCTATCTTTTGCTCGTCGGTTTTAGCATTTTTGATCTCTTTGTAGATGAGCGCGGATTTTGCGTGGCCGTCATCGCCGTGAACGGAGGTCATGACGATATCAACATTGTTATTTTTTAGAGTTTCTTCGATCCTTGCCATCTCTTTGCGGCAGAATGGACACAAAGCGTCCGTCAGCATCAAAATCGTAGGCTTTTTGGGATCGTTTCCTAGCTTGATGATATTGTCTTTGCTCTCTGCTTTGAAGACCTTACTTAGCTGTCCTGCGATGCGGTCTTGTTTGATCTGCTCCTTATAGACTACGCGTTTTTTAGGATCGATGATATCGGTAAAGATCAGATCGCCTTGAGTGAAAATGATCTCCTCTTGCGACATATTGCCTTGAGAAATCTTTAAAACGACCGCCTCGACGCCCTTTGGCTCGCTAAGTGGGATGCGCTCGGCGACCTTTATTTCGATGCCTTGTGGCGCGCCGCCGTAGATGGATAGAATTTCGCTGTCGCTTAAAGCCGCGTTTAGGCTCGCTGCGAGCGCAACTGAAGTTAAAATAGCTTTTTTCATTTTTTTCCTTTGCAAAAAATTCCGCGCATTGTAGTGCAAAATTTTAAATTTTTACTTTTTCAAATAGCGTTTATTGTCGATCGTCACGATATTTCCCATCTTGTCGAGGTATTCGAGGTAGCAGATTACGAATTTTCTGCTAAGCCCAAGCTCCTCTTTGGCGTTCGTGACGTTTACGAAGCCCTCTTTTTCGATGATTGCATAAAGGCGCTTGATCGCCAGGGCTAAATTTTCGGCCTCGGCGAAGAGATTATGTGCGAGACGGACGACCTTTTTGGCGTATGTTAGCTTCTTTAGCGCGTCATCGCCGCTTTCGCGGTCGATCTCCAGCTCGTCGTAAATGTTATACGGCGCAAGCGGCGCGATGCCGCCCTTTTTGATGAGATCAAAAATTTTACTCTCCAGGCCCTGCTTAAGCGCGTCAAAATCCACTCCCGATTTTACGTAAACTCCGCCCTTTTTGTAGACGATGCCGCTCCGCTCAAGCTCGCTAAGCGCGCGCGCGGCAAGATCCTCGCTGGCCCACGAGAGCTTTAGAGCGATCGAGGCAGGCGAAAAGATCGCGTAGTCGTTTTTTGAGACGATAAATTTTATGAGGCTTTTTACGTCCTCGATCGCGCTTAGATCGTAAACGCATAAATTTGCTTCGTCAAAATACGTCCCTTCTATGCCGCGCGCGATCTTTACCGCTTCGTCGTACTCCATTCCGAAGCGCTGATACGCCGAAAATAGCCCGAATCCATGCTTGTGAAAGCCGCTTAAAATTTTAAACGCTTCGGTGAAATTTCGCTTCAAAAGCGCGGTTAGAAGCACGGCTTTGCTCTGCTTTTTTAGCGGCTCGACCACGGCGTTTAGCACGCGTCCGCCGCCGATTACGCGCGAGTTTGCCAGGCAGACGAAGGGTTCATTGAATTTCAAAAACATCGTTTTGTCAAATTTAAAGCTTACGAGCTTCTCGCCGCTTGGAAGTTCCTTTAAAATGAGCGCTTTTGCCGCGCTTTGCTTGCTTCCGACGCAAAACAGCACGTCTTGATTATGCGAAATTTCGCCGCTAAAGGTGCAGTCGGCCTCGTTAAAGCCGCGAAAAAAGCCCTTTTTGCTTAGGATTTGCCCCTTTTCAAGCTCGCTCGTTTTGGCGTCCAGACTTAGCGCGACGCGGTTTGGAGCCTGCGCTAGCGGCGTGTCCTCGTCGTGGATCTGCACGCTTTTGACATTAAAAATTTTACTCAGATCGCAGTTATAAAGCTTTTCGCCCTTTGAAATAGCGCCGTTAATGAGGCTGCCCGTTACGATGGTGCCGAGCCCCTTAAGCGAAAAGACGCGGTCGATGTAGTAGTGCACCACGCCGCCTCCTTGGCGCTGCGCGGGCTTGATATTAAAGAGATAATTTTTCAGCT
Source organism: uncultured Campylobacter sp. (assembly GCF_963518785.1). Taxonomy (NCBI): domain Bacteria; kingdom Pseudomonadati; phylum Campylobacterota; class Epsilonproteobacteria; order Campylobacterales; family Campylobacteraceae; genus Campylobacter; species uncultured Campylobacter sp. The sequence goes on along the minus strand of NZ_CAUQKJ010000007.1, from coordinate 98,873 downwards.
CGGCGATGCTTGCGGGGTCTTTTATGCTGATAAAAAAGGTATTTAAAATTTGCAAATCCTTAAATTTACTGATGTATTCCTTGCACTGCGCCGCGACCTCCGCCTTGCGCGCGTCGTCGGCTAGATCGCACTTGCTGATACACAAGATCACGCTTTTTACCCCAAGCAGCGATAAAATTTGAATATGCTCTTTGCTTTGCGGCATCAGCCCGTCGTCCGCGGCGACTACCAGCATCGCAGCGTCGAAGGCATATGCGCCGCTAATCATCGTCTTTACTAGATTTTCATGCCCCGGTACGTCGATAAACGCAACGTTGGTATCTCCCGAGCGCAGATGGGAAAAGCTAAGATCGATCGTGATACCACGCTGCTTTTCGCTCGGCATTCGGTCTCCCTCAAAGCCGTTTAGCGCCTTGATTAACGCGGTCTTTCCGTGATCAATATGGCCTGCGGTGCCGATGATTACGCTATTCATAAATTTCTCCGATCTTTTTTATTAAATCTTGCAAGTCGCTTTTTAAAATCGATCTGAAATCGAGCAAAAATTTATCATCCTCGATCCGCCCGATTATACCCGCAGCGCGAAATTTAGCCTGTGTGCTCTGCGGATCTGCGCCGTCAAGTATCGCAAGCGCGACGCTAGGGTAGGAGGCGCTCGGCATCGTGCCGCCGCCTACGAAGGTGGTAGTAAGCACGATCTGCGATTTTACGCCGATGCGCGATCGCACTAGCTTCGCTCGCTCGCGCAGCTCGTCCAGGCTTAGATGGATCTGATCTATCGTCGTGATGAGGTGAAATTCTTTATTTATATACGCCTTGATCGTCTCGGCAAGCAGGCTTAGCGTGATCTTGTCCACGCGCAGCATTCGCAGTAGCTGGTTTTTGCGCAGGCGCGCGATGAGCTGCTGATCTCCTAGGATGATGCCGCACTGCACGGAGCCGAAGAGCTTGTCGCCGCTAAAGCTAAGCAGCCGCACGCCGCTTTTTAAAAGCTCAAAGATTGAGGGCTCGCTTTTGCCTAGCCCAAATCCCAGCTCGCTTACGTAGCCGCTTCCAAGATCGTAATAATCGATGATCTCGTTAAAGCTTTCCTCTTTTTTCATGCTAAATTTTGCGGGGTAAATTTTAGAAGCTTTGGCGGAAATTTCGCTCTCGTCGCCCGCGCCGTATCCGTAAAAACGCTCGCTCTTTTCGGACGGCTCGTCGCTTTTTAAATTTAAAGAATTTGCAGAAGCTGCCGCTAAGCTTAAACCATTCGGCGCAGAATTTAAAATTTCGCCGTCCGTGTCCGAAGAGCCGCTGCAAAGATCTGCTAAATTTTTAAAGCTTGCCGCTCTAAGCGCTAAAAATTCCTCTTTTTTGCGCGTCGCTTTTCGCGCCAAAGCCGCAATTTCTGCAGCGCTTACGCTAGAGCTGAAACCCGAAATTTTAAAATTTGAGCGGTGCACCTTCATCAAGATCGCCGTATTTTCATTGATCGCTTCTTCGTAATCGTCCGGCTTGGTTTTGTTCGTAGTGCCGATCTCCACAAGCTTTGCGCCCGAGTTTGACATCACTTCGCTTACTCGAAAGCTCCCGCCGATCTCGACGAGCTCGCCGCGGCTTACCACGACTTCGCGTCCGCGCGCGAAGGTATTTAGCACCAAAAATACCGCCGCAGCGTTGTTATTGACCACGAGCGCGTCCTGCGCTCCGAAGAGCTCGCTGCACAAAAGCGCTATGTAATCGTATCTGTTGCCGCGCGCGCCCTCGGATAGGTCGTATTCTAAATTTGAATACGAGGTGATGATATTTTGCGCGCGGGTTAAAATTTCGGCGCTGATGACGCTGCGGCCGAGGTTCGTGTGCAGCACGACGCCGGTTGCGTTGATGAGCGGTTTAAGGCTTAAGCTTTGAAATTTTTCGTAGCGCGATTTGATGCGCGCGATGATCTCGCTTTCACTTGCGAGCTTGCCTCCTTGCAGCGCCTCCCTGCGTGCCTCTTCGATGAGCTCTTGCGCGATTTTGATGATTTGCGGGCGGAGGCAGTTTTGAAACTCCTGCGCGTTTGCGATTTTATCGATTTTGGGTAGTTTGATTCGTTGCATTGCGACCCCGATGCCTTAAAATTTAGGCGATTTTATCATTTAAAGCTTTGATTTTGCTTTATCTATAGAATTATTAATTTAAATTCGATTTACTTTAAGCGCAGAATTTAAAAGCTGTTTAGAAAATAAGAGTAAAACCCGCCTAATTATCAATTTAGGATAGATTATGAAAGAACATGGATTTTACGCCGCGGGGCTAAAGGATGTCGTCTTAAGCGACGATATCGAAATTTGCGGCGATGAAGAGGGGGCGAAAAATGAGGAATTTATCGTTGCCAATTCACCGAAATTAAAGGCGCAAATTTATGCGCCCGAGATAAATTTTTATATAGAAAATTCCGCAGATGAGCCGCTACAAATCGCTAAAAACGTAGATATTTTGTATCGCGCCAAAGATATCGCCTTCGACGGCGCGCTAGATAGCGACTATCAAAAGCCCGTCGGCAAAAACGTGATTCTCGCCTGCGACGAGCCGCGAGAGGAGCTTGTGGGGCTACTTAGGCAGCACGGATTTAAGGTGATCGCGTTAAGCAGAGCCGAGATTAAGTTCGTCTACGGCGAGATTGGCGATCTTGCAGTTACGATTTTAAGCGAGCGAGATGAGGTTGAAACCGAGGCGGATTTTTTCTTGATTAGCGGCGCAGCGCCATATCAGCTACGACAAAGCGGCTGCTACGAGATCTCAGGGCTAAAAGACGATGAAATTTTAGAAATTTTAAATTCCAAAAGCCCGGTTTATCATTATAAGAATTCCACGATCTTCGATCCTGCGATCTGTCAGTATCAAGGCAGGCGAAATGAGCTGAGAGCGCCATGCGTGGAGGTTTGCCCTACAGTGGCGATTTTGAAAAATGACGAAAAGCGCGAGCTAGTATTTTCACACATCGACTGTATAGGCTGCGGCGCGTGCGTGAGCGTCTGCCCTAGCGGCGCGCTGAAATTTGCCAAGCTGCCCCAAAGCGTATTTGGCGAGATCGCAAAGCTCTATGCAGGCAAAATTCCGCTTCTCATCGCAGAGAGCGAAATCGAGTCCGCACCCGCAGCGCAGCTTCCGTGTGGCGTGCTGCCGTTTGGAATTTTTGGAAGCAGGCAAATAGATGAGGTAAATTTGCTAAGCGCTATGCAGGAAAGCGGCTCGAGCGTGATCGTTTATGGCGCAGACGTAGGCGAGGGCACGCGCGAAGCAGCGGAGCTTATCAATGGAATTTCGCGCGCGATCTACGGCAAGGACGCGGTATTTTTAGCGCGAAATTTAACCGAGCTGCAAGAGGCGCTAAAGTGGGCGCAAAGCTCTCAGCCCTGGGCGTTTAGCTTAAACGAACAGGGCCTTAGCAAGAAAGAAATTTTCTCAAAACGAGTAAGCGCAATGGTCGGCGATGGTAGCTTCGGCGTCGTAAAAAGCGGAGAGTTGCTAAAATTTGGCAAAGTAAGTATAAACGAAGCAAGTTGTACGCTCTGCCTTAGCTGCGTGGGCGCCTGTAATACCGGCGCGCTGTATGCCGACAACAGCGACAATTCGATTAAGCTCAACGCTTCGCTTTGCACGACGTGCAACTACTGCGTGTTAAGCTGCGCTGAAAAGGATACGATCGAGCTTCAGCCTTGCGGCGTGGAACTTGAGCCTGGATTTTTTAATTACAAAATGCTAGCTAAAGATGAGCTTTTTAAGTGCATTGAATGCGGTAAGGAATTTGCGACGAGCAAAGCCGTGATGAAGATCGCGGATATGATGGGCGCGCATTTTGCAAACGAGCCTGAAAAGATGAAGACACTTTTTTGCTGCGGCGATTGCAAGGCGAAAATAATGATAAAAAAGCAGATAGAAGATGCTAGAAAAGGGGCAATGTAATGGATGCGAATCTACTTCAAGCAAGAAGCTACTACTACGAATTTTTTGCAATTCCGTTTTTTTTCTATGAAACAGATACGAAATTTAAGCGCTGGCAGCAGCAGCTGGAGTTTTTACGCAGCTCGCCCATTGTGCCTAGCGATGAGGCGGAATTTCAAAATTTGGCGAAATTCGATTTTGCAGCGTTTAAAAGCGAGCAAAATTCCGTGCTTTTTGATTTTTCATACGCCAACGTGCCGATGAGTGCGAGCTTCTACGACGAGGGACGCGACGATGGACGTATGCGTGTCGCGGTAATCGACGTGCTAAAAAAGAGTAAATTTCGCCGCAATATGGAGCTTTGCAAAGAGTGCGAGGATTATGTGGGATTTATTTTTTACCTGCATTCGACTCTGCTGCGCGACGCGGCTGCAAAACACAGCGCAGTTTTAAACGGACAAAATTCCGTGGCAAACGAGCAAAATTCCACAAATAGCGCGAGCTTGACGGCGCAAGACGGAAAAAATTCTGTAGATTCGCATGGCAGTAAAAATTTTACGGACTCGCAGGATGGTAAAAATACTGCGAACTCGCAATACGCTAAAAATTTGATCGGCGCGCAAGACGGCGAAACGCTGGCGTTAGAGCTTTTTACGAATGTCACCAACAGCTTTGTGGATGAGTTTAGCGAGCTTTTGTGCGGGCATGTGCGGGCGGATTTTTTCAAATCATTAGGCGCACTAATGAGAAGCTTTTTTGCGCTTGAGCGCTCGCTTTTAGCGCTTGCCGCTCCGCAAAAGAAAGATCGCAGCGTCGTTAAAGAAGCGATCAAAAAAGGTGGCTATCAAAATAAATTTACCAATCCGGAAGATATTTTTGATCTGGATTGATAAATAAAATTTTTAACCAAAATCTTAACGCAAAAGCAGAATTTCGGTTAAATTTTAAACTCGCAAACTCTAGTTTTGCGAGTAGTTTTTTAGTTAGAACTTTATATTTTGAATTTTAAATAAAATTTAAAAAGTAACTTAAAATTTAATTTCCATCTCACTGCCTTTTCGTTATAATTCATTAGACTTAAATCCTGTAACAGGCGTTACTACAATAAAAGATTTAAAGCGATTTCTTCACAAAGGAAAACCATGGAGAACAAACGCAGGGATTTTCTTAAAAAATCTCTAAAAATCGGCGCGGTAGGTGCCGTGGGCGTTGCCGCGTCTCAGGCTCTAGCAAAAAATGAGCAGGACTATGGCGATACCGTTCGTGGCAAATCACCGAAAAAAGAGGTGCTTTACTGGGAGAGTGAAGCGTGGAAAAAATACTATAAAGTAGCTTACTAGGAGAATTTTCATGAGTGAGAATACGATCGGAAGGAGATCGTTTTTGAAACTCGCCGCTTTAGGAGCGAGCAGCGTAGCTGCGTTTGGCGAAAATAATACGCTAAGAGCCGCTACTGAGCAAGAGATCAAAAACCCATTTCCAGGTTCCGTTATGAAGCGAACGATATGTTCGATCTGTTCCGTAGGCTGCGGTATCGAGGCTCAAGTGGATGAGAGCACCAATACCTGGATTCGCCAAGATATGGCAGTAGATCACCCGATCTCGCAAGGCAGCCACTGCTGTAAGGGAATCGATCAAATCGATCTAACCAAATCTAAAATGCGTCTTAAATATCCGCTCAAAAAGGTTGGCGGCAAGTGGGAGCGCATAAGTTGGGAGCAAGCCGTTAACGAAATCGGCGATAAAATGCTTCAAGTCCGCAAAGAGGACGGTCCAGATAGTGTGGTATTTCTGGGTTCGGCTAAATTTTGCAACGAGCAGGCATATTATTTTAGGAAATTTGCAGCCTTTTGGGGTACAAACAGCAACGACCACGTAGCCAGAATTTGACATAGCGCAACAGTCGCCGGTGTGGCGAATACTTGGGGTTATGGAGCTATGACAAATCACGTAGGCGATATGGCGAAAAATTCTAAAATGATCCTTTTTATAGGTGCGAATTCTGCGGTTGCAAATCCAGTGGGAGCTATGAAGCATGCTCTTCAAGCTCGCGATAGAAACGGCGCGAAAATCGTCGTCGTCGATCCAAATTTTACTAGAACTGCGGCTAAGGCCGATATGTATATTAGAATTCGTCCGGGAACTGATATAGCGTTTGTGTACGGAATGCTGCATCTAATCTTCAAAAACAGCTGGGAAGATAAAGAGCTAATAAAAACAAGAACCTACGCTGTAGAGGAGATTAGAGCCGAAGCTGAGAAGTGGGATCCTAAAGAGGTAGCCAATGTCACCGGCTGCAAAGAAGAGGAGCTTATAGAATTTACGAGGATGTTCGCTACCACAAAGCCCGCTACTTTATGCTGGGCTCTAGGCATTACACAGCACTCGATCGGAAGTTCTAATACTAGAATTTTGGCTCTTTTGCAGCTCATACTAGGCAATATGGGAAAGCCGGGCGGCGGCTGCAACATCCTTCGAGGCCATGATAATGTTCAGGGCGCTACCGATATGTGCAATCTCTCCGATAGCTTGCCTGCGTATTATGGGCTAGCCGATAACGCTTGGAAGCACTTCTGCAAGGGCTGGGGCGTAGATTACGAACAGTTTATTAAAAGATTTGCCGTCTCTACTAAGCAGCCGCACGAAAAGCAGGGTGAAAAAGTGCCTGGTACGAATTTTACCGAGTATTTTCACTACGATCCGAGCATCGAGCAAGATACGATAAATTGGCGCAACGAAAAGGGCTTTTCGCTATCTAAATGGTGGCAGGGCGTTTTGAAAAACGAGCCCGTTTTAAGTAGTGGCAATGTCCGCGTTCTTTGGGTGCAAGGCACAGGAATTACTTCTATGGCTCATGTTCGCGAGACTCAAGAAGCATTAGGCAAGATCGATATGCTGGTAGTCGCCGAGCCGTTCTTAAACGAAGTAGCGATTCTAAACGATAGACCGGATGGAATTTATGTTTTGCCGGTAGCTACGCAGTTTGAAAGCGAAGGTCATCTAAGCGCTACAAACCGTAGCGGTCAGTGGAGAACTCAGATCGTTAAGCCGCTATTTGAGAGCAAAGAGGATCAAGAAGTAATGTTTTTATTCGCGAAAAAATTCGGCTTTTACGACGAATACGTTCGCGGCATGAAGATGGGCATCGTTGATGGCGAGCTTAAGCAGGTTAAAGACGATTTCGTTTGGCCTGACGACGCTACCGATGAGATCGCACGCAATACTCAAAGTATTGGAAATAACGGACGTACCGCAGCTAGATTTCGCAGACAGCAGAAAAACTGGCATCTATTTGATCCAGATACTTTGCGCGGCATAGGCGGCGAGGTCGAGGGCGAATACTACGGGCTTCCATGGCCTTGCTGGGATATGCAACACCCAGGCACGCCGATCCTTTACGACGTAACTAAGCCTTATGCCGACGGCGGTATGGGATTTAGGAACCGCTTTGGCTTAGAGCACGACGGCGTTTCGCAGCTAGCCGACGAGAGCATTACCCTTCCGGGATCAAAAATTCAAGGCGGACACGCAGAGATTACTAAGGCAAATATCGAACAGGTTTTAGGCATCACGCTAAGCGAGGATGAAAAAGCCAATATGGGGCCTACGTGGAGCACAGATTATAGCGGCATTATCGCTAAAAAATGCCGCGAGTTCGGAATTTGCCCATGCGGAAACGCAAGAGCAAGAGCGAAGGTTTGGCAGTTTGCGGATCAAATTCCAAAGCACCGCGAACCGATCCACTCGCCTAGATGGGATTTAGTAGAGAAATATCCGACTTTTGCGGATCAAAAACGAAATTTCCGCGTCTTTACGAGATTTATTTCCGAGCAGAAAAAGCAGGATTGGAGCAAGGACTTCCCTACTATCGTAAGCTCGCTAAGGCTTGTAAATTTAAGCGGTGCGGGTATGATCGAGCGCACGAGCAAGTATCTTTCGGCGATTACTCCGGAGATGTTTGCGCACGTAAATCCTAAGCTTGCCGCTGATAAAGGTATCAAAGATGGTGAGATGATGTGGATTCATTCGCCGCAAGGCACGAAGATCAAAGTCAAGTGCATCTATTCGCACGCCGTTACGCCTGATCGTATTGTTATGCCGTATAACTTCGCGGGAATTTTTCAGGGCGAGGATCTAAGCGAGCGCTATCCTGAGGGCACTAAGCCATATATCAGAGGCGAGAGCTCAAATACGATTACCAACTACGGCTTTGACATAAATACGCAAATTTCGGAATTTAACGCCGGTCTTTGCAGACTAGAAAGAGCATAAGGAGATAAAATGCCGGCAAGATTAAAATTTTACGTCGATGTCGAGCGTTGCATCGCTTGTTATGGTTGCCAGGTAGCCTGCAGCTCGGCGCACGAGGTTCCCGTGCAGATCAATAGGCGCAAGGTTATCACTTTAAACGAGGGCATAGAGGGGCAGGAGGTTTCAAGCTCTATCGCTTGCCAACACTGCACCGATGCGCCTTGCGCGCAGGTTTGTCCGGTTCAATGCTTCTATATCAGAACCGACGGCGTCGTTTTACACGACAAAGATAAATGTATCGGCTGTGGATACTGCCTCTACGCGTGTCCGTTCGGTGCTCCGCAATTCCCTAGAGACGGAGCTTTCGGTATCAAAGGCGCGATGGATAAGTGCACTATGTGCGCGGGTGGACCGGAGCCTACGTTTTCGCACGAGGAACTGCATAAATACGGTCAAAACCGCATCGCAGAGGGCAAGGTTCCGATGTGTGCGGCGATCTGCTCGACCAACGCATTAATCGTGGGCGACGCGAGCAGAGTTTCGGAAGTTTATCGCAAGCGCGTGCTTACGCGCGGCGTGAACCTATAAGAGTATGGAATTTTAAACTCCTCCGGTTTAAAATCCCGCTTCTTTTCGTAGAAATTTCAACCGAGCGACGGCTTTAAATTTAGCGGTCGCTCGGCGCGAAATTTTATTTGAAAATCCTCCCTTTCGCGTATCGATCGTTAGATTATTTCAAAAAATCGCCCCTTGCCGACATTAAAATTTTAAATTTATGCTACAATCACTCAAATTTAGGATTTGAAATCTTGAGCGAAAGGATCTGTCTTGAAAAATAAAATTTCACTTTTTTTGGTCATTTCGGCGTTTTTGATTTTTACGGGCTGCTCTAAAAATGTGCCCGTAAATAGCGGTATCGTGCGCACTTCCGAGCCGCTTCACATTATGGAATTTCCGCAGGATAAGCTCATAAGCGTAAATTTTACTAATACCTCGACGACGGATTCAAATTTAACCCAAGTAGTGATCCAGCATCTGCGTGCGGATGGATTTAAGGTCGTAAATAAAAGCGCGGCGAACGTCCAAATCGGCGGCAATCTCAACTACTTCCGCAAGGCGGATTTTTCGCGCAGATCGTGGGACAATCCGAGATTTAGCTTCGGTATGGGATTTGGCAGATATTACAGATATACGGGCGTAGGCATGGGCTGGGGGATGCCGTTCGGTTATGATCCTTGGGACGACGACGATTATTACAGAGACTACTTCTACGACTCGCAGATTAGCCTCTACATAAGCGTTAAAAACAAGGGTGCGTGGAAGGATTACGTAACTAATCTCAACTACCAAAGCATCAAAAATCCGGGCTCTAAAGACTCGGTAATGGATGCGCTAAATTTTAAAATTTACGAATATATAAGACAACTGATTAAGCAGGGAAGATGATAGTAAAAGAGAATAAAAAGCCCGTAGCGATGACGCTGGCGGGATCGGCGATTTTGGCGCTCGCTAGCGGATATTGCTACCACGCGGGCTTTGGCGGCGCGGCGCTTTTTGCTTCCGTAGTGGCGGCATTTTGCGCGTTTTTTTGCGCGCTCAGACTCGGCGCGAAAAATTATTTGCAGATCGGCGAGGATGCTCTTACGATCGTGCGCGGCGCAAATTCCGAGAGCTTCGAATATAAAGATATCGCAAATTTAGGCACCAAAACCTTCGTCGCGGGCAGAAACAAAACGGAGCTTTTAAATTTTGTATTCAAAAAAGCGCCGCAGGCGCAGGACCGCTTTAATTTTTTACGATTTTACAGCGACACGGAGGCTACGCTGCCGGGCTCGTTTGAAATTTCGATCTACGAGCTGAGTAAAATTTTGCGCGAGAAAGCGGGTCTTTCGCAAAGCTCTGAGGAAGAGCAAGTCACTCCAAAAACTCGCAAGGGCGCCAAAGGTTCTAAAAAAAGCGCGGATAGCGGTAAAAATTTTAAAACTAAAAACTTCTGCGATGAAAATTCCGCTTCGCAAAATTCCGATACGCAAAATTCCTACGGCGCACAAAATTTAGGCGCGGAGAATTCCTACGCCGTGCAGAATTCCATCGCACAAAATTCTAATGGCGCCGCTGATTCAAACGGCGCGCAGAATTTGAAGGGCGCTTCAAATTTAAACGAACAAAGCTCCGCCGCGCCGAATGGTGCCGCTTCCTTAAATAGCGCCAGCGCGGGCGAAAATTTCACAGGCGCCGAGGATTCCGCGCCTAAAATTCTCGCGGGCGATAATGGATCTGACGCTGCGCCTGAAAGTGCGGCAGCGGCTAGCTATGATGCCGTCGATACCGCGATGCGAAACTCCGCCTGCGAAAGTAAAAACAAGTAGAGGCGCGGCTTTGAACTCCTTACCGATCGGAATTTTCTTGCAAGGAGCCGCGCTGATGCTCTCGCTCATCGTTGCTATCGGCGCGCAAAATATCTTCGTCATCTCCCAAGGCCTTGCGAAAAACCACGTAGCGGCTGTTTGCATGGTTTGCGCGCTAAGCGATGCCGTATTTACGGCCGTAGGGATATTTTTAATCGGCGGCGCTCTTAAGCAAGGCTCTCTTCTTACCCAAATTTTAGGCATAGGCGGGGTTATATTTCTGCTCTGCTACGCGCTAAGCTCGTTTTTTAGCGCCTATAAAGGCTCGCATTTTGCCAAGATCCAAAACTCGGCAAATAGCCCGCTAGCGCCCGTCGTAGCCAAGGCTCTCGCGGTGACGCTTCTAAATCCGCACGTGTATTTAGACACCGTCGTGGTCGTGGGCTCACTCGGCGCTACGATCGCAGATGCCCAAAAGCCGTGGTTTTACGCGGGAGTTATGTTCGTATCGTTTGCGTGGTTTTTCGGCTTGGGCTACGGTTCAGGGGCGCTTTCGAAGCTTTTTGCAAGCAGCAGAGCATGGCGCATAATCGATGCGCTCGTGGGGGTTTTGATGCTGTATATGGCGTATCTGATCGCGAAGTTTGTCTTTAAAATTTAAAATTTCACGCTAAAATTCCGCATTCTTGATAAAGGATCTATGATGAAAATTGAAATTGAAAGCGGGCTCGAGCTAAAAGAAGCCTTGTGGCGCGTAGAGAAAGCTCTGCGACTAGTGACCGACAAGGACGGCAAAATCACATCGAGCGCGACGCTTTACGTGGGTAAACATTCGCTTTTAAATTTACTCGATACCAACCAGATCGAAAATATCCAAAACGCCTATGCGCGCGCCAGGACGGAATTTCGCGCGGAGATGCTGGGCGTGCTAGAGGGCTTTTTATCGCAAGAGGACGCCGAGAAAAACGCCGAATACGCACTATTTAATCAGCTCTACCAGATGGCGATGACCGCAGGCAGGAAGAGCGATATCTTTATCCATGTCCAAGGCATCAGCGAAAATGAGGTCGTGCTGCGCGTCTATCAGCGCTTCGAGCTTGACGACGGCGTGATAATCTACTACGCAGGCGGTGAGTTTAGCTACAATCTGGATGAAAATTTTGGCAAAATCTATCGCTACGAAATTTGATTTTAACGCTACGGCGCAAGATTGGTGCCGCCTCTATCGTAATATCGTACTACGCTTCTTTGTCACAGCGCGTAAATTTAGACGCTCAAAACACGTGACGAGCTAAATTTAGACAAACTTTCTGCAACGATAGAATTTCACCTGGTTAAAATTTATCGCGATTTCAAATTTAAAACTACATGTAAATTTTTATCCTTCGATACGCAAATTTTACCCTACTGTCCGCCTACGTTCGAGTTTGCCTTGTTTTACGTTCATCAAAATTTTAAATTGAGCTTGCATAAATTTTGCTCCTTAGGCACATAAATTTTGTAGAATCGCACTTTTATGCAAAAGAAAAGATAATTAAACGAAGCCGAATTTAACCAAGGCGCGTATATAGGAAGGCGGGCTCAAAGATGATACGCTAGGTGGCGGTTTGCTGCCATTGCTTACTTTAAAAATTTTAAGCATTAATACGGGCAAAATGTAAAAAGCAAAGAAAGGAAAACGCAATGCTAAGCAGGAAAACTAGGATAATAAGAGTGCTGATCGGTCTAACGATAATGATCGCGGGAGCTGTGTTTAACAGCTGGTGGGGGCTAGTAGGACTCGTGCCCTTTATCGTGGGCGTCACGGGATTTTGTCCCGCTTGTTACTTTTTAAACCGCTATTCGCTAAAGCGTTAAATTTAGCCGCGGTATACGGTTTTATCGCGTGCCTGGGGCAAGAGGCGCGATAAATTTTATGGAGAAGCGAGCGAGCTTTAAATTTTAAATTCTCCACGCCTTGCCGCGGAGTGTTAAATTTAAACTAGCCCTTTAAAGCTTAAAATTTTATCGCGCGATGCAAGGCGGTAAATTTAATCTCGTGCCCCCGTCAATCGACATGCCGCTATCTGGGTGAAATTTTAGTACACGCCGCTTTCGGCGCTCTTGTTGGAGCTGGCTTGTGCGCCGTGCCAGCCATAACCAAACTTTATGATTAATTACACCTAACTTCTTAAAATTCATCTTAAATTTGCTAAAATTGCAGCAAAATTTAAAATTTAAAGGAGCATAAATGTCAAATATCTTAATCATAGGCGCGGGCGGCGTGAGCCAAGTCGCGACCGTAAAATGCGCGATGAACGCGGACGTTTTTAGCAAGATTACCCTTGCTAGCCGCACCAAAAGCAAGTGCGACGCGATCGCTAAATTTATAAAAGACCGCCTAGGCGTACAAATTGACACCGCCCAGATCGACGCGGACGATACCGATGCAGTGGTCGCGCTCATCAAAAAAACGGGCGCCGATTTGCTTTTAAATGTGGCGCTGCCGTATCAAGACCTAACCCTCATGGACGCGTGCTCTCGCGCCGGCATCCCATACATCGACACCGCAAACTACGAGCACCCGGGCGCCGCCAAATTTGAATACAAGCTGCAGTGGGCGAAGGACGGCGAGTTTAAGGCCGCAAATACGATGGCGCTGCTGGGAAGCGGCTTTGATCCTGGCGTAACCAACGTATTTTGCGCCTACGCGCAACAAAATCTCTTTGACGAGATCGGCGAGATCGACATCCTAGACTGCAACGCAGGCGATCACGGCTATGCGTTTGCGACGAATTTCAATCCCGAAATCAACCTGCGCGAAGTGAGCGCAAAGGGCCGCTACTGGGAGCGCGGCGAGTGGAAAGAGACCGAACCGATGGAAATAATGTTTAAATGGGACTACCCGAAAGTAGGCGTCAAGGACAGCTACCTACTCTACCACGAGGAGCTTGAAAGCTTAGTAAAAAACATCAAAGGGCTAAAGCGAATCCGCTTTTTTATGACGTTCGGGCAGAGCTACCTAACTCACATGAAGTGTCTAGAAAACGTCGGCATGCTACGCATCGACGAGGTCGAGCATAACGGCGTAAAAATCGTTCCGATACAGTTTTTAAAGACGCTACTGCCGGATCCTGCAAGCCTCGGCCCTCGCACGAAGGGTAAAACAAACATCGGCTGCGTGATACGTGGCTTAAAAGACGGCAAAGAGCGCCAGGTCTACATCTATAACGTCTGCAACCATGAGGCTTGCTACGCCGAGACGGGCGCGCAGGCGGTGAGCTACACGACGGGCGTGCCTGCGATGATCGGCTCGATGATGGTCGCAAAGGGCATTTGGAGCGGAAAAGGCGTCTTTAACATGGAAAATTTCGACGCCAAGCCTTTCATGGACGAGCTAAATAAACAGGGCTTGCCGTGGGAAATCATCGAAATGAAACCCGGTGAGAGGTATGAAGTTTAGCTAGCGGCTTGTCTCGCGAGCGCTTTTAAATAATTTCGTAAATTTCGCCCTGCGACAGACTATATGTCTAGTCTTGGGACGAAATTTACTTCAAAACATTTAAAATCATCTCGCGATACTTTGCCTTATAATCTTGCATTTAAATTTTGCTCGGTCACGTATTTTATATACGCTTCCGTCGTAAAATTTAAATCCGCCTTAAGTAAGGCAAAAAATACCGCGCCTTGTCCTACTGCATTTAAATTTCTAGTTTAAATTTTGCACCGTTAGCATTCAAATTTTACATCAAATTTAATTTAAGCTTCCGCACTGAAAAGCGTTTAAATTTAGCTATAATCGTGCAGAATTTATCAAAACAAACTTGAGTAAATTTAAAGCTTCTAATCTCTAGTCGCGCAAACTCTGCGCCCACTCAAATAATAACAAAAGGAAAAATTTGAACTCCTCAAAAACTTCACTATCTTTTTTAGTCATCCTAAGTGCGCTTATGGCGTGTACATCGCTATCTACGGACGTATATCTGCCCGCTATGCCTACGATGGAGCGACAGCTGCACGAAGACTCGGAGCTCACGATAACGGGCTTTTTGATCGGCTTTGCTATCGCGCAGCTCGTCTGGGGGCCTATCAGCGATAGGATCGGGCGTAAAATCCCACTTTTCATCGGTATAGCGCTCTTTGCGATCGGATCAGTAGGATGTGCGATGTCGGACATTATGGCTAGCGTCGTGTTCTGACGCGTGTTTCAGGCTATGGGCGCGTACGTAGGACCGATGGTAAGCAGGGCGATGATTAGCGTCTTTTTGATAGCTCGCAGGCCGCGCAGATGCTCTCTACGCTAGTTATCATCAAGGCGATAGCTTGGTAGCGGGTCCGTTACCAAGCGGCGCGATACTGGAGTTTGGCTCTTGGCACGGGATATTTTGGCTGATGGCGCTAGCTAGCGCGGTTATGTTTGCGATGATTTTTTCTCTGCCAGAGACCTTGCCGCCGCAAAAGCGCTCCACAAAGCCTATCGCATCGTCTTTTAGAAACTATCTAAGATTATTGCAAGACGCTAAATTTATGCGCTACACTCTTAGCGTGACGTTTTTCTACGTAGCCGCCTATGCCTTTGTCATGGGCTTTGTCTATATCGATTATTTCGGCATTCCTAGCAAATATTACGGATTTTTATTCGGCATAAACATCGTGGGCATTATGACTCTAAGCTTCGCAAACAAAAAGCTGGTAAAGCGCTATGCGCTAAACCGCCTACTCATAGTCTCCACGCTCGTCGCCGCGCTTGCTGCCAGCGTGCTATTTGTGTTTGCGTTTTTCAAAACAGGCGGCGTTCTTGGCGTGATAATCCCGATGTTTTTCGTTTTTAGCATGAACGGCATCATCGCTTCTTGCTCCAATGCCGCCGCTCTTGATAGCGTACCGCAGGAGATGAAGGGCTCGGCCGCTGCGCTCATAGGCTCGTTGCAATACGGCAGCGGCATCGTCTCATCGGCGATGCTTGCGGCGTTTTCTGCGGGTACGCCGTGGAGACGATGTCTTGGATCATAGCTCTGTTTGTTTGGCCAAGCGCGCTCGCGGCGTATTTTAATAAGTAAATTTTAAATCGCGGCGAAATTTTATAATTTGCCATCGAGTTCAGCTCTGTTTTAAACAGACGGGCGGTTTCTTAAATTTAAACTCTAGCTAAATTTAGACCGAAATTTTTAAGTAAACTTTGCTATAATCGCCGCAATTTTGAAAAAACCGAGGAGAAAATATGAAACTGATTTATGTCGCTTGCGTGCTGGCCGTGTTTGCTTCGGCGCAGACCGAAACTTTGCAGGTGCCGGACTTTGCCAAAAGCTCGATGAAGACGCATGAGCAGGCCGAAGAAAAACTAATCGCAAATGCCCTAAAAGGCGATCTGAGCCAGATCGCAAGCGACCTGAAGATCGATAAAACTCTAAAAGGTGGCGAGTCGCTTGTCATTAACGGCGCGCATTACAGGACGATCGAGGGCGACAGCACGCAGTGGAAAGAGGGCGATGCCGTGCGCCTACTAAGCGGCAACAAGAACGGCAGATGCCTAAGCTCGATCATGCTTAATCTGCGCACGAAAACCGTCTGTAAATTTATGTGCGACGCGTATTAGACGAGAATTTCGTCTAAACCACAAAAATCCACCGGCTCGGCGCAAGCTTCTTGCAACGACCGGTTGTTTCTGCTATCAAGCCCTAGCATAAATCGCTAAATATATGCCTATGAATAAAACGTTATTATATATTTTTTTAAAAGCGTTCGTTATGTTTATTGTCCTATATTTGTTCATTCCGCACCCAGAAGATGGAAACGCATGTTTATTGGCTTAGTGTTGTTTTGTATCTGCCTTATATTGGATATTTAGTTTACATCTTAATCTCTATCTTTACGTATGTATTTTTTGATGGTCGCCAAAATTGCACATCACAAATTTAAATTCTAAATGGCTAACTTGAGTTGTTTTTAAAATTTTGCTTTTAATATCGATAAATTCTGCTATAATAAACGCAAATTAAACAATGTCGTTAAAATTTAGCGCGGGCGTGATAAAGCGAGTAAAATTTGTAGAGGCAAATTTTGCCTGCCGCTCGGTACTTCAAACGACAAATCAAGGAAAAAGATGCAAAAATTTAGAATTACAAACGGCGAATACTCACGCATGGATATTTTTTTGATCATGACGCTGGTTTATATATTTGGCGTGGCGTGCAGGTTTTTTTGGATATATTGGGCTAGTGGGATCGAGCAGTTTTCTTTCGATGGCGAGCTCATTATGACCACAAACGACGCCTTTGCGAACGCTGAGGGTGCGCGCGATATGATAGCGGGCTTTCACCAGCCGGGCGATCTTAGCCCATACGGCGCGTCGATCCCAACTCTAGCATTTTTACTTACCAAAATTTTACCCGTCAGCCTAAATAGCATTACGATCTATATGAGCGTATTTTTGGCGCCGCTGGTGGCCGTGCCGATTATTTTGATAGCAAGAGAGTATAAGATCCTGGGCACCGGCATTATCGCGGCGCTGCTTGCCACCATATTGCCGGGATATTATATGAGGACTTTAGGCGGGTATTTTGATAGCGATATGCTAAATGTTACTCTGCCGCTGCTGATAATCTGGGCTCTAATCAGGCTTACGCAAAACAGCTCTCAGAGAAATTTAATCTTGCCCGCCGTCTTTATGGCGCTTTATAGCTGGTGGTATCCAAGCTCGTATTCGTTAAATTTAGCCATAATGGGCATGTTTTTATTTTACACTTTGATATTTGATAGACGAAATGAGATAAATTACAAAGCTACGATTCTTATGGCGGTAGCGGTGATAAATTTTAAAACATACTATGGCGACTATACGATAATAGTAAATTATATTTTATTGCTGAGAATTGTGCTTATCGCGTCGTTATATTTTTTAATGATAAAACTTCCCAGCTCTCAAAGTAAGAAATTTCTTTGGATATTAGGCACCTTGGTAGTTGTTTTATTTATATATTTCGGTGGGCTTGATCCTGTTTTAAGTAAAATGAAAGCATATCTTGGCAAGAGCGCCGGCAAAGTATCGGGTACTTTTTATTTCTATGGGGTCGGAAACACAATCAACGAGGTAGCAAATACGGATTTTATGAAATTTATGGGCTATTCCAGTGGCAATATTTCTATATTTATATGCGCTATGGCGGGCTTAATTCTTATGTTTATTAAATTTCGCTCGTTTATTTTGGCTTTGCCAATGCTATTGCTTGGATTTTTGGCATTTTTCGGCGGAGTTAGATTTACGATGTATATCACGCCGATAATTGCTTTTGGCTTTGCTTATTTTCTATATTTTACTTTAAATTATTTTGAGATACGAGTTTGGCTTAGAAATTCTATGCTAATTGTGCTGACTTGCTTGGCGCTGCTACCAAGTCTAGATTATATTTATAAATTTCGTGTCGCGCCCGTGCTTATGAGGGGCGCCGTGGCTCCGCTTGCCGAGCTGAAAAATAAAGTAGACAGAGAGGATTATGTGGTTTCGTGGTGGGACTACGGGTATTTGATCAGATATTATGCCGACGTAAAAGTGGTGGCTGACCCCGGGGGTAGGCAGTTTGGAGATTACGCATTTTTAACAGCATTTTCTTTTAATAAAGATCAGATAAGCTCGGCTAATATGGCGAGGCTAAATGTCGAATATATCGAAAGGCGTATGAATGAAAATTTTAGCTCAAGTTTGCTTCAAATGCAAAAAGATTATAATGAGCCCGATATCAATAAATTTTTAAAATCCCTGGAAGATAAAAATTTTAAACTCCCTCAAAAAACCAGAGAGGTGTATTATTACTTCGTACCGCGTATGTTGGATATGCTTCCAAATATTTTAAAATTTTCCGCTATAGATATAACTACGGGCGAGGAGTTTTATACACCATTAGCTTATGTAGGATATGACATTAGGACGGGTGAAGACGGAGTGAGCATAATAGTGGGCAGTGAATGCACATTACCTAGCGCTGATCCGGAATATCTGATTCATGACGGTGAAAAAATGAGTATTAACTCCTACTATCATGTAGGCGAAGTAGACGGCAAACTCGTTAAATTATCAAAGCAGGTAGATGAAAGCTCCGATTTGTTCGTTATATTTTTGCCAGACTATCAAAGGATTTTGGTTTTGGATAAAAGGGTCTTTAACTCGACGTTTATCCAGCTTTTTGTATTGGAAAATTACGACAAAGAGCTATTCGAGCCGGTTTCTTTAACCGATTCTGCGAGGATCTATAGATTGCTAAAGTAAGCTTAGATATATAATAAGAGGTATAGAATTGCAAGGCCTAGTATATTTCTTGTTGTGTTGAATATCCTCCTATTTGTTGGGCGTTATATTTACTTTAAATTTAGATCGTGTTTTATAAGCTAACGCTAACATAGAGGTTGAAATTTCACCCAAAGGAGTAAAAATGAGAAATTTAGTTGCAAAAGTGGCGCTTCTTAGCTCTTTAGCTGCAGTAAGCGCGATGGCGGAGGGGCTTTTTATAGGCGGCGAAGGCGGATACAATTTCAAAAACCAAGCCGCAGGTTTTGATGACGGACAGCCACAAATCGGCGTTAAAGCCGGATATGACTTCGGCACGTTTAGAGCTTACGGCGGATATTTTTACGGATTTAAGGGCGAGGATTCCAGCTCGAATGCCAATTCGAAAAGAAAGGTTAAATGGAGCACGCACGATTTCGTAGCCGGTGCGGATTTTACGCCGGAGCTTTTCGGTAGATTTAAGCTCGTCCTAGGCGCTTACGCTGGGCTTTCGGTGCTAGATACTGAAGTTAAAATAGACTATAGCAATGGCGGCTGGGTTAGAGCGGACGATACGCTGGGTGGCTTCATTTTGGGCGGCAAGATAGGTACCGCGTATGAGTTTGGCTCCAATAGCGAGATTGAAATGGGCTTTAAAGCAAGCAAGGCGTGGTACAAAGACGGCGATTATATCGAAGATAACGACGGTAAAAAATACGGCGTTTACGCAGGATATAATTATAAATTCTAAGAATTTTCATATTTTAGGCGTTGCACTGCTTTCATAGAGCCTTGATACTCAGTAGCTTTGCAGAGTGTCAGGTAAGGCTAGCTTCGTCGCAAGGCTTTACTAAGTTTTAGTAGAATCTTGCGACGAGGTTTAAATTATGATGAATTTAACGCCTTTAAATTCAATCCTAAAATTTTAACTCATAGAATTTCGTCGATAAAAATTCCATTTCAGATTTTATTGGCTAAATTCCACCCCTGCGCTTTTGGATAAAATTTCGTTCATTTTCGAGATTAGGTTAAAATTTTAATGACGGCAAAAGAAATTTTAGATAAAATCAACACTTTAATACCAAAATTTTACTCAAAGGATAGAGATGAAGAGTTACGTTACGGGCTTTCCGCGTATCGGAGAGCAACGCGAGTTAAAGAAGGCTTTGGAAAGCTATTGGGCGGGCAAGTGCGATTATGACGCGCTAGAGCGAGTCGCCGCAGAGCTAAAAAATCGCCACATCAAATATCAGCTGGATGCTTGGAGCGGCCTAATTAGCGTAAACGACTTTTCATACTACGATCTGATGCTCGATACCAGTGTTCTTTTCGGCGTGATCCCACAGCGCTTTGCGGCTCTTTCGGCGCATGAGCAGTATTTTGCGATGGCGCGCGGCAGTAAAGACGCAGTCGCGATGGAGATGACGAAGTGGTTTAACACAAACTACCACTATATTGTGCCTGAGATCTCTGCGTATACGGAATTTAGCCTAAATCCTAGTAAAATTTTAAACGAGTACAAGGCCGCGAAGAATAACGATTTTAAGGATTCCTGCGCGCTAAAGATAAATTTAATCGGACCTATTACTTACTTGGCGCTTAGCAAATCAAGCGACAAAAGCGATCCACTCGCGCATTTAGATGCCCTTGCCGCGAAATATGAGGAGCTGCTAAAGCTTCTTAGCGAGCTTGATAGCGAGGTCGTAGTTCAGATCGATGAGCCGATCTTCGTGACGGATCGCGCATCCGAGCTAGCGCCAAAGATTGAGCCTATTTATCAGCGCCTAAGTAAGGCCGCAAGCAACGTAAAAATTATCTTTATGACCTATTTTGAGCATGCGGCCGAGGCCGTGCGCGAGATAGTAAAGACCGATGTTTGGGCGATCGGACTAGATTTCGTTTACGCAAGCGAGGATAATATCAAAAAAGAGCTTGAGGCTTTAAAAGACGCTAAGACCGTGCTTTTCGCAGGCGTGATCGACGGGCGCAATATCTGGAAGAGCGACATCGACAAAAAGCTAACTCAGCTTAGAGCCATCGAAGCCTACGTTCCTAAGGAGCGTATCTATGTGGGCACCTCCTGCTCGCTTTTACATGTGCCTTTTACGCTAAAATACGAGGACAAGCTAAGCACCGAGATCAAATCCTGGCTAAGTTTCGCGGTCGAAAAACTAAGCGAAATTTCGATTTTAACCCATCTTTTCTTTAAAATTCCGATGTGCGAACACGGCATGAAAGCTTACGAAGAAAATCAAAAATCCGCTAAAACTCGCGCTAGCTCGCCGCTTATTCATGACGAGCGAGTGCAAAGCCGTGCCGCAAATTTAAATAAATTCGAGCGCGCCGATCGCTACGAGGATCGCATCAAGGTGCAGAAAAAAGAGCTAGGCTATGGAATTTTACCTACCACTACGATCGGTTCCTTCCCTCAGACTGCCGAGCTTCGCCAAGTTCGCAACGCCTACAAAAAGGGCTTAATTGGCCGCGAAGCCTACGAGCGTGACATCAAAGCCTACATCGATGACTGCGTTAAATTTCAAGATGAGATTGGTCTGGATGTGCTGGTTCACGGCGAGCCTGAGCGCAACGATATGGTCGAGTATTTCGGCGAGCAGATGAGCGGATACGCGTTTAGTGCCAACGGCTGGGTGCAGAGCTACGGCAGTCGCTGCGTGAAACCGCCGCTACTTTTCGGCGACGTGAGCCGCCCAAAACCGATGACCGTAGAGTGGATCAAATACGCTCAAAGTCGCACCAAAAAGATCATGAAAGGCATGCTAACGGGTCCGGTGACGATGATGAACTGGAGCTTCGTGCGCGATGATAAGCCTCGCGATCAGATCGTAAAACAGCTTGCGCTCGCGATTTTCGATGAAATTTCGGATCTGCAAGACGCAGGTATCAAGATCGTTCAGGTAGATGAAGCGGCGTTTAAAGAGGGCTATCCGCTTAGATCCGAAAACATTCCTGCATACGAAAAATTTGCCGTTAGTGCTTTTAAGCTCGCCGTCAGTGCCGCAAGCGCTCATACGCAGATTCATACGCATATGTGCTATTCGGAGTTTAACGACATAATCAAAACGATAGAGGCGATGGATGCCGACGTCATCAGCATCGAGACCGCTCGCAGCGGTAACGAGCTGCTTCGAGTTTTCAAATCGGTTGGCTATAAGCAAGAGGTCGGTCCGGGCGTTTACGACATCCATAGCCCGCGAATTCCTAGTGTGCAGGAGCTCGTAAGCCAGATCCGCGCGCTGCTTGAGGTGCTTCCAAAAGAGCAGCTGTGGATCAATCCGGACTGTGGCCTAAAAACCCGCAAATGGGAGGAAGTTCGCCCTAGCCTAAAAAATATGGTCGAAGCGGTAAGGATCATCCGCGCAGAAGCATAAATTTAGCGCAAAAAAGACTTTGCTGTTGGGTAAAATTCCGCCCGGCAGCCGTTTTGCGATAGAATTATGTGGAACGTTTATTTCGAGTATGGACCGCTAAAACAGCTGCGCGAAATTTTACTTCGAACGAGTATTAAAGGGCGGTGGGAGATTTCTACGCGTCTGCTTGGCAAGCATATTTGATAGCCGCTAAGTAAATGCAGCAATATGAAATTTAGTGCAGGATTTACGGCTTTTACAGACGCACAGAGACGGGCATTTCTTGAAAATTCGGCGTAAAATTTCATCTCGACTGATAGCTTAGAATTTCATCGCAACTGCTCGCTTGCTTGAGATGCAGAGCGTAAATTTTATCGCGATTGTCCCGAAGGCGGGCTGGGGCAAGCGATAAAATTTTAAAATTTTCGCAAATCAGTTCTTGCGCACACAAACCTCGCCAGCCAAATAAAAAACGCTGAAATTTGCAATTTTACGCGGCGCTTTATGAACTTTCGCGCCGCTAGATTAGAATTTCAAGACACGAGCTAAAGCTGGTATCGTTGCGCTAGAAATTTTAAATTGCAAATTAAAATTTACACTATCTCGTTAGAATGGCTAGATTGCGAAGCGAGATTTGGCTCTGCTACGTTAAATTTCAGCCAAGTCAAAATCTATGTAGCCGCATTAAATTTACGACTAATTTTGCCTGGCGAGCCTAAAGTTGCGTTGTCGCGCTAAATTCGAGTTAGAGCCAAAATTTACGACGCGAAGCTCATTGATTTTAACTTACGTTTCGCACGAAAGAGTAAGGTTAGCGTAAGGCGCGTTTGCGTTGATACAAAATTTTAAAAGGAGCTTTATAGCGGCGTAAGTCTGCAATTTGCAGTAAAAATAAAGCCATGATTTTGGCTCATAAGGCGCAGCTTTTAGATGGTTTCTATCACGCCTTAAAGTGAGATTTTACTTAGTAATTTCGCGCGGCAGATTTTAACGGGCGGAATTCTATTATCGCTGCAAAATTTTTGGCTTTTAAAATTTTGCTTTGTAGAATTTCAGCCCTCATAGTTGTGATGAAGTGTGGCTCATCTTATTTCATAAGATTTTAGCGGCATCGCGCGCCTAATTTATATGGCATGATTCCAAAAAGCGCTTATTTTGAAATCATGCGGGTAGAACCTATGAGACTGCGTTTGCGAGGTTTTGTAAGAATTTGATGGCAAACCGCTCAGCGCGTTTAAAATTTTATTCATGCGTCGAGCCCTCATTTGCGTTTCAAATTTTGTCATTGTGGCGGAATTTTGCTCACGTGGCAAGGGCTTGCTGCAAGCTGTCCATGAATCTAAGGATTTGGACGCTAAATTTATTAGCGTGTTTAGCGACGTAATGCCGTGCCTGCGCATAAAATCTCGCGCTGCAAGTGATTTAAAAAAGCTTTTTCGCTTCGTATAAATTTCGCGCCGCGAGCGTTTAAAAGCCGCAAGAGCTTTAAAAATTTAAATTGGAAAGATTGAATGACATTTTTTTCGCCCGAGTTTGTCCTTGCTTTTTTAGCGTTTTTAATCGTTTATTGGACGCTCAAAAATCATATTTTCGCGCAAAAAATTCTGATCCTGCTGGCAAGCTATGGCTTTATGTGCTCCGTAAATCCGCGCTTTGCGCTGGTGCTTGCGGCCTATAGTGCTTTCGTATATTTTGCAGGTGCGTGTATTGCGTGCGCTAATCGCGTAGTCGCGAAAGCCATACCGCCCGCAAAGCAGTCCTCGCACAAGAAAAAGCTCTCGCGTAAAGCGGCAGCCAAGCAGATGAGCGCAACAAAACAAGCTGGCATAGCCAAGCAGGTGCAAAAAGCGGGGTTGGCGAGGCAGATTCCGTTACCAACTGCGAAGGCGCGTGCAGTGATGCTTGCAGCAGTTGCTGGCGGCTTATTTTTTCTCGCATTTTTTAAATATTATGGCTACGTCAGGGAGTTTTTCAATGCCGCTCTTGCCACGCTGCACCTAGGTGCCGTCGATAGCGTGGCATTTCCGCTTGGAATTTCATATTATGTTTTTATGTCGATCACCTATTTCGTCTCGGTTTATAGGCGCGAATGCGGCGAGCAGGGCTTTTTGAGCTTGGCGTGCTTTTTAGCGTTTTTCCCTAGCGTCGTAATGGGTCCTATCGGGCGCGCTAGCGCCGCTAAAGGCGTAGAGCCAGTACTGCCGCAGTTTGATCGCTTCAAGCACTTTGGCAATGCCGATGAAATTTATGTGCTTATAATTTTTGCCTTAGTTAAGCTGCTGCTTATTAGCGGCTATTTGGGCGCGTATTATAGCGATGTGATTTCAGGCGTTTACGGCGACGAGCCTGAGTCCTCCGCGGCGCAAATTCTAGCCGCACTGCTGCTTTATGGCGTGGTGCTTTATACGAATTTTAGCGGTTTTATCGATATGGCGCGAGCGCTTGGGCTTGCGATGGGCTTTAAGCTGCCTCAGAATTTTAATATGCCCTATGCGGCTAAGAATTTAGGCGAGTTTTGGGATCGCTGGCATATCAGCTTATCCACGTTTATACGCGATTATATCTATATCCCGCTCGGCGGCTCGCGCAGGGGTTTTGTACGTACCTGCGTAAATTTACTAATCGCGTTTGCGCTCTCGGGCATTTGGCACGGCGCGGGATTAAATTTTTTGATTTGGGGGCTTTTGCACGGAGCAGCGCTTGTATTTTTAAAATGTCTTGCCAAAGTGGGCGTAAAGCCGCTAAATCCGCATTTAGCGCTTTTTTGCACCTATATTTTTGTAAGTTTCGCTTGGATTTTTTTCGCCAATTCCCTTCCGGATGCGGCGGCGATTTTGAGCGCTTTTGCCCGCGCACGAGCTTTCGGAGATATTAGCGAGCTAGCGGTGCTTGCGGTGATTTTAGCGGGGATTTTTGTTTATCCTAAAATTTCAGCTCTTAAAGATACTTTGATCGCGCTTTTTGCCGAGCTGCCGTTTTTACCTAAAGCTCTCGTGCTCGGCATGATCTTCACGCTAATTTTTGCGCTGATGCCAAGCGGAATTCCAAATTTCATCTACGCAGGATTTTAGATGCTTAGGTTTGTTTCGACTCTGCTTTTTGCGCTGCTTTTCTCAGCATTTTTTATGCAAGGCTCGCTGCTTTATTATTTGGAGCAGCGATTTCACGATGACTTTGGGCTAGAAGAATGGCTGCGCCACTCGCCGTTTCGCGTAGGTGGAGAGATCTACGAAAAGATTGCAAATGGCGTAGATAAGCTAGAGCAGCGTATCAAAGGCGAGGACATTAGCAAGGATGAGGACGCAAGTCCGCATAGCGGAAGCAAAAATTTTAAAAAACCTGCGCAAGATCGTATGGCGGAAAATCAAGCTTTGCAAAGCATGGGGGTGCGAGATCACGATACTTCGCAAAGCGTTAAACCGCAAGATAGCAAGCCGCAAGCCCATGCCGCGAAGAATTCTGCCTTAAATAATTCTACGCATCATTTAAAAACGCGCGATTCTGCGCAGGAGCCTTACGAACAAAATTCCATCCCTCAAAATTCTACTTCGTCAAATTCTATATCACAAAGCCAGACTACAACAAGCTTTGTGCCGCGCAGCTCCTCTGCGTCGCAAAATCCCGTCACGGCAAGCGCAACCTTGCAAAGCGGCGAAAATTCCGATTCTCAACTCCCTGCTACGCAGGCCTTGGAGCAGAATTTAACGACGCAAGGCTCCGTGGAGGTTGATGCTAAAATTTCGCTTAGCGACGATGGCAAAATCCGCCTAAATGCAGGCGATGAGGTGCTTTTTATGGGCGATAGTCTGATGCAATACGTGGGGATGAACGCTAAGAAATTTTTCCCGAAGCGAAGCCTGAGGGTGATCGATCTTAGCAAGCAATCTACGGGGCTTGCGAGTAAGAAATCCTTTGACTGGCAAAAGACGCTCGATACCGCACTTAGCGAAAACGGCGGCGTTAAGCTCGTAGTCGTGCTGCTGGGCGCCAACGACGTCTGGGAGTACCGCGCAGGCGGCAAGACCTACGGCATCAAAACGCCGCGCTGGCGAGAGTTTTATGCCTCAAGGGTGCGCGAGATCTACGATACGGCGCACTCGCACGGTGCAGGAGTGCTGTGGCTTGCGATGCCGTGTATGCAAAAGCCCGATTTTGAGGAGAAAACGCAGCTGCTAAATCAAATATATGCCGACGCCAGTATGGCACTTGGCGGGTATTTTATGCAAACAACCCCGCTGGTGTGCGAAAAAGGCGTCTATAAAACCTATCTGCAAAGCGGCTCCAAGCTCGTGCGCGTGCGCCAAGACGACGGCATTCATATGAGCAAAGAGGGTTGCGAAGCGGTAGCGAAAGAAATTTTATCAAGGATTGAAGTTGAGTAAATTTATAGTGATTTTATTTGCCGCATTATTAGGTGGATGCGCGGCAAACGCAGGCGTTCGCGGCATAAATTCCGCAAACACAAAAAGCTCTGCGGGCTTTGGAGTGAAATTTTTTGGCGATTCGCATTTAGGAAGCGACGCGCTGATAGATGCTTTCAGGCACGGCTTTTTCGTGCAAAACAGCGTCGGCTTCGTGCCTGCAATGATGCCTAAATATCACAAAAGCGAAAATATAGAATTTAAGCAAAGCGGCTTTAATGTGATCTCGTCTCGCACCGAGCAAGACCCGGATTTTCCGCTATGCGGAGTGATCGCTACCGGCAAAAAGGGCGCTAATGTGCGACTGGAGCTAAAGCAGCTTAGCGGCGATTTTTACGTCGAAATTTTACATAAATCGGATCAGGGCGGTGAGATTTTTCGCGTACGCGATGCAAGCGGGCTAAGCGCGTATATTTCACAAGAAGTGCCGCAGAAATGGGAGTATTCTAAGCTGCGACTTAGATTTCCGATCGAAATTCGATCGCTGCGTGATGGAGCAGAGCTTGGAGGATATAAAATTTACCGCAAAAACGCGCGCTTTGCAGACTCTTGCGCGAGTAATGGCGCGTTTAGCAACCTCTACGAAAAATGGGGTGCAGATGCCTTTGGTAGGGATTTTTCAGGACTTAGATACAATCTTGTAGTTATCGCTTACGGCACAAACGACGCGATGGATCCGAAATTTGATGAGCAAAAATTCTACCAAAGCGTCCGTGGACTGCTTCGCTCCGTCCGCTCCGCAGCTCCTGGTGCAAAAATCCTGCTCGTAGCGCCGCCGCGAAGCCCTAAAGTGCCAAACGCTTCACGCGCTGCGGAGGTGCTAGCGCATCTAGCGCGAGACGAAGGGGCGATGTTTTACGACATAGCCGGCCTTATGGACGAGGATGGCGGCTGGCGCGGCTGGCGCGAGCGCGGGCTTATCCGCCCTGACGAAATCCACTTGCAAAAAGAGGGCTACGAAAAAATTGGCGCAGCGCTGGCAACGAAATTGCGCGGCAGGCTTTAAATTTAATCTTTAAATTTAGGTGGCTCGCCGTGGAATTTATAAAGTCCGTTGTGAAAATTTACAAAGCTCTTTGTGAAAATTGCACAATCCGCCGCTAAATTTACGTGGTTCGCTATAAAATTTACAAAGTCCGTCGCTAAATTTAAAATTTGGCGGCAACAAGCGGGGTTGCGTTTGCTTGGATTTCGCCGTTTAGATACGTGCCATAAATTTTAAATCGGAAGTCGCGGCTTTAAATTTACGCGTCGATAGGCTTGATGCCTGTGCTTTTAAAATACGTCGCCTAAATTTACGCTTTTAATTTGGATTAAATTTGCGTGGTTGCGGATCGGAACGCTAGTTGTATTTTGCAACGAGTGCGCTGCGTAAAATTTAGCGCTTAAAATTTCATTCGCACGGGCTGCGGCAAAGCGCGGCGAGCCAGATTAAAGGAGAGGAATATGATATATCTTTGCGGCGATACACACGGAATAAACGAGATCGGCAAAATAACGAACAAGGCCTTTGCGGGCGGGCTTAGCACCGATGATTTCGTCATTGTGCTTGGGGATTTCGGGCTGTTTTGGAGCGAGCGGATAGATGAGTTTATGGCGCGCAAAAATATAGAAAGATATTTCCCCGCTACACTTCTTTTCATAGACGGCAACCACGAAAATTTCGATATGCTGGATGAGCTGCCACGCGAGCGGAAATTTGGCGGCACCGTGAGCGTGGGTGGCGAGAATATTTTTTGGCTGCGGCGCGGCGAAATTTACGAGATTGTGGGGCGACATTTTTTGTGTTTCGGAGGCGCGCTTAGTGTCGATAAGGCGCATCGGATACCGGGGCTTAGCTGGTGGGCGCGCGAGATTCCAAGCGAGGAGGAGTTTGCTTACGCGATGCAAAATGCGCACGATTTCATCGCCTCCGGCGGTCAGATCGATGCGGTGCTAAGCCACACGGCGCCGGGGTTTGCGATGAAATTTTTAAAAGAATACCTTTGGTGCGGCAAAAGCACTCCTGATAAAACATCTGAGTATTTGGAGCGGATCTTTGAGCTCGTAAGGCCCGCGCGGTGGTATTTCGGACACTTTCATGGCGATAAGAAATTCCACGCGCGAGACTGCGATTTTTATCTCTGCTACGATGAAATTTTAAAATTTGAAGACTAGCCTTGGTCTCACAGCAGCGAAATTTAGGGCTTTGCAAACTGCGAAATTTCGCTCGTAAATTTTAAATGCTGAGGCGCGCGAAATTGAGCCTTTATATTAAAATTTAAGCTAGTTTGGCTACAATGTGGCACTTTTTTAGAAAGGAATAAAGATGAAAGTTGTAATTACTTATTGTAATTCTTGATCTTATAGACCGCAAGCTCTCCGTGTGAGAGATGAAATAACAGGCGTCTATAAGGATGCAGTTGTCGAGTTGGTCCCTGGTGGCAGCGGAGACTTTCTAGTAGAAGTTGACGGCAGAAAGCTTTTCTTTAATAAAGATTTTGCTAAACCTCGTTTCCCAAGTGAAGGTGAAATTTTAAATCTAATTAAAGTTGCAGCCTAGCTCAAAGCCCGAAAGCGGGTCGTAAGATTTGCTTTCGGGCGTTTTTTATACTCAAATTTCATATCCCTAAATTTAATCGTAAAGCTATTTTAAATTTTGCCAAAATCAGCGCTGCGTAAAGCTTAGACTAAATTATCCCACATTTCGGCAAATTTGAAAAGCCATTTTAATCAAAATTTACGCGACGATCGCGGTTTAAATTTTATCGCTCGGAGTTTATAAATTTCAAAAGAAAGAGGAATTTTTGCGAAATCAAAATTTCGCAAAAACAGGGGTGGGGGGATTATTTATTTGCGCGCTCGATATACTCGCCGCGGACGGTGTCAACGCGGATGACCTCGCCTTCAAGCACGTGAAATGGGATCTGTACCACGGCGCCGGTCTCAAGCGTGGCGGGCTTTTTGTTGCTACCCTGCGTATCACCACGGAAATTTGGCGCAGTTTCTACGATCTTAAGCTCCACCACCTGCGGCACATCCACACCGATCGCTTTGCCGTTGTAAAACATTATATTTACCATCATGCCATCTAGCATCCATTTTTTCGCCTCGCCCACATCCTCGTCGCTAATCGCGATCTGTTCGTAGCTATCGGTATCCATGAACTGACACGCCTCGCCGTCGTCGTAGAGATACTGCATCTCTTTTTCCTCAAGATTCGGCGCTTCGCATTTATCGCCCGCATGGAAGGTCTTTTCAAGCACCTTGCCATCGATGAAAGATTTTATTTTAACGCGCACGAAAGCTGGCCCTTTTCCCGGTTTTACGTGTTGGTATTCTATGATTTTAAACGGGATTCCGTCCACCTCGATTTTTAGACCTTTTTTTAGATCGCCCATTGAATAAGCCATAAATTTCTCCTTAAATTGATAGGGCGCGATTATAACAAATTTTATTTTAAATTGATATAATTGGCGAAATTTTAAGGGGAGGGAAGCTATGAAAAAAATCATCTACGTCTTGGCTGCGTGTGCGGCTTTTGCGCTTGGCGCGAATGCGAACAAATCGGAGTTCGTAAAAAACCTAAAGCAAAGTCTAAATGATAAAAACGCTCAGCTCATCTCGATCGACAAGCTGAACTCGCTAAACGGGCTAAATTTACTGATCGTTCGCTCGGGCGATAAAAAAGAGGCGTTTTTGGCTAGCGACGACGCCAAAAGCCTAGTGGCGGTAACGGAGGAGCCTAAGCTTGCAGACGCGGCGGATGCGGCGCTATTTAAGATGAGAACTCAAATTTTAAAGGACGCCAGGGACGCCGCCGCACTTGAGCTGCTAAAGAGCATAGATCCAGCGAGATTTGCCTATATCGAGTCGTTTGATAAAAATAATCCCTATATGACCTACATCGTGGGCGATCCGGAATGTCCGTATTGCGCCGAGGAGATGAAGAGGATCACGAAGCATCTTCGCAACAGCAACGTAAAATTGATCTTTGCGCCGGTGCACGGCAAGAGCGCGTTTATCAAATCGGCACTGATTTTAAAGCAGCTGAAGGCTCTCTCTCCGAGCGATCAAAAAGGCGCGATCGACGTGATCGAGAAATACTACGACAAGGATGTGCAGGTAAGCGATGCGGACGTTTCAAAAGCCGAGCTTGACGCCGTATATGCGGACACCAAGACGCTCTTTTCCAAAGGCGTGATCAAATCGGTGCCATACGTGATCAAAGTGAAAAAATAGTCTAAATTTACGGAATTTAAAGCGCGAGGTTTGTGTACGAACGGTGCGAGTTTGCTCGCGGTAGCGCAAATTCGCGCGCAGTATCGCCACCTGCGCGAGCTGAAATTTAACAAAATTCCGTCGCTTTAAAATTTCAAGCGGCGGAATTTTATACTAATTGTAGTCCGGCAATTCTAAATTTAAAACGATGCATCCTCTAAAAGCATGCCTAAGTTATTTGTTTGGGCTCATAATTATATGTGCTGCCAACGGGCTTTTTTGGCGCGCAGTTTAAAGCAAAATTTTAAAATCCTCGAGCGAAAAGAGTAAAATTTTATCGCTTTTTAGGCTTGCTAGCTCGCCGCTAAAGCCGCTTTTGGAAAACAGCGCGAGCAGATCGGGCGCGAGGTGCGCTTTTTCGCATTTGAGTATGAGCTCGTTTAGCACGTTTTTTGAAATTTTTCGCTCCTTGTATTTGCACTCGCCTGCGACGCAAAAGCTCTCAAATTTCGCGTAGATGTCGATCTCGACCTCTTTGTTCCAAAAGCTTGAAATTTGCGAAATCTCTAAATTTAGATACTTCGCGAGCAGCTCCTTGCTTAAAATTTCAAAACCGAGCCCCGCGTAGGCGTTGAAATCCGCTTTGATTAGACTTAGCACGCGCCCTATCTCGCCGCGGCGCAGTGCGGGTAGGTTCGGCTCGATAAATCTAAACCAAAACCTCGCGAAGTTGCTGCTAAAATGGACTTTGTCGGTGATATGGTAGCGGCGCAGCGCGCGCGGTAGGCGGTCGTTTTTACGGGCTTTTTGCGCTCTTTGCTCGCTTGATTTTTCGGTGATTAAAAACTTCGCGTTTATGAGATCTGCGGTGATTTTTTGCGCCGTAAACCGCGGCAAGATTTTTGAAATCCCGATCTTTTTGCGGTCGCTTCTAGCGAATTTCATCAGCGCCTTTTTGATCTGCTCTTCGTACTCGCCGCCGAATTTAAAGCGCTCGCCGAGACGTTCAAAGCAGAGTAAAATTTCATTTTCGATCGCTTTGAAAACGTCCGCGTAGCCGCTTATGCAGCCTATCTCATCAAATACGAAATGAAACTGCAAAATCGCGTCGATACCAGCATCGCCCAAATTTCGCGCAGTGTCTTTTAACTCGTAAATTTCGCCCTCCTTGCGGGCGTAATTTTAGCGAGTTTGGATATAATTTGCAAAAATTTTGGAGTCGCGCTTTGGATTTTGAAACGATCAAAGAAAATATCATCTTAAAAGAGGGGGTCAAATACTTCGATTGCGCCGCTTCGGGGCTCGCGTATCGCCCTATAGAAGCGGAGATCGAGCGCGTGCTTGCAACATATGCCAACGTCCACTCCGCAGGCGGAGCGAGCGCCGAGATCACGAGCGATTACTACGAAAACGCAAGGGCCAAAATCAAAGAGCTTTTGGGTTGCGAAGAGCGCTACTACCTGATCTCGTGCGGTTTCGGCGCGACCGCGGCGATTAAGAAGCTCTGGGAAATTTTAGGCATCTACCTGCCGCCTGCGACGCGAGATAGGCTCGGTTTGCGGCGCGAGAGCCTAAAAGAGCTGCCGCTTTTCATCATCTCGCCTTTTGAGCACCACTCCGTTGAAATTAGCCTAAGACAGGGGCTTTGCGAGGTCGTGCGCGTGCCGCTGGATCCAAGCGGGCTGATGGACTTTGCGCGGCTGGGCGAAATTCTATCCGCAAACAAAGGGCGCGAAATTTACGGCGTACTTACCGCGGCATCGAACGTGACGGGGCTAAAGCTTGATTACAAGCGCGCTTACTTGATGCTAAAAGCGCACGGCGGGCGGCTGTTCGTGGACGCTAGCGCGCTCATCGCACACGAAAACGTGGATCTTGGCTTTTGCGACGGCATGTTTTTCGGTGCGCACAAGCTCTTAGGCGGCGTGGGCGCTAGTGGGATTTTAGCGGTGCGAAAGGAGCTTTTGCGCGGCGAGGAGCCGACATTCGCAGGAGGCGGCACGATCAAATACGCAGATGCCCTAACGCAGCGCTTTATAATCGACAAGGAGCGCTTGGAGGAAGCAGGCACGCCGGGCATCATCGCGCTGGTGCGAGCTTATCTTGCCCTAAAGCTTCGCAAAAGTGCGGGGCTAGAGGCGATCAAGTCGCGCGAAGAGGCGATCTGCAGACGCTTCATAAGCGAAATTTCAAAGATCACCGAGGTTAAAATTTACGGTAATCTCACCGCGCCGCGCGTGCCGATCTTTGCTTTTAATATGCAAGGGCTCGGCGCGGACGCGCTAGCCGGGGTGCTCGGGCAGAAATTTGAGATCCAGACCCGCGCAGGATGCGACTGTGCAGCACCTTATGGCTTTGATCTGCTCGGCTTGCAACCCGATACCGAAATGTCGCGCAAACCCGCTTGGGTGCGGGCTAGCTTCTCGTTCATCCACGACGAAAGCGACGTGGATTTCTTAGCGGAGGCGCTAAGACAGATCGCTCAGATCCGCGATAAAATCACCTTCGTAGCGGGCAAATATCGCTGCGGCAGCGTAAATTAAGTTCACGAAATTTTGTAGCAAGAGCCGCTTTTAAATTTTACGGCGCGGGGTTTTGCTACATAAAATTTTGTCGGGAAATTTCGCAGCGTAAAATTTTATGGCTTGAATTTTAAAGCGTAGAATTTTATGCGCGGCTCGGCAGCAGATACTCCGTGCCGATTGGAACGAGAAATTCTTTGGCATAAAATTTCGCGACGCGGGATTTTGAAATTTTAAATTGCGGGCTAAATTTTGATGGTAAATTTTGTGCTGAGGAGTTTTGCGCCGTGAAATTTGAGCGGTAGAATTCCGTGCCGCGCGGATAAATTTTTACACCGCTAAATTTTAAAATTTTGAAATTTCAAAATTTTCCTATTCAAATAAGTTTTGCGGATTTTGTATTTCGTGAACGTATGGAAAATTCTGCGCCATGGAATTTTAGCCGTAAAATTTTGAAATTTTACAAAGCTGAATTTTACTCGGCAGACTTCCGCGGCGAGAAATCTTACCGCAGAGCCTGCGGCGGCGAAAATATGCCGCGCCCGTGCGAAAGCTGAATCAGGGTGCAAGCCGCTTGCGATAAGAGCGTAGATTTTAAGAGGCGAAATTCTGCGCTGCTAAAAGACGCAAAATTTCACCGAATTTACTCGCCGAATTCCTTTTGCAGCTTGTAAACCTTATCGTAATCGACCCCCTCGATGATGCGCGGACGCGAGGCGTTGAAATCCGCGTTTATCACCGAGCGAGCGGGGTCAAACTCGGGCAGGTCGGTCATCTCTAAAATTTCTGCAATCGCGTGGATGAGATCGTCGTTTAAAAACGGCCTGTCTTTGGCTGCGGCGATACGCGCCCAAAGATCCGCGTTTTGCTCTTTGAACTTATCCGACGCCATGAAAATCAGCGGGATTTCGAGCGTGAAGCGGTTGATGCCGCCGTGGATCAGCTTACCGCGGTATTGATAAAGGCTCTGGGCGTGGTCGCTGAAATAGACTATCAGCGTGTTGTCGCTCGCAAAAATTTTATAAATTTCGCTTACTATAAAATCGTTGTAAGCCACGGTGTTTAGGTAGTGCGCGAGCTCTTTTTTCTGCCCCTCATCAAGCGGCTCGCGCGAGATATCCGCGGCGCTAAATTTAGCAAAGCTTTTTGGATAGCGAAACTCGTAGCTCGGGTGCGAGCCCATCAGATGAAGGATGAAAAATTTATCCTTTTTCTGCGTACCATTTACCTCTGCGGCGGAGCTTTCGTCCTTGCGCGCAAGAGGTGATCTTTTCGCACCCGATTTGAAATTTTTTATACTCGGAAGCATAACTTCGTCGAGCGAATAGGCGTATTTGTAAACCGGGATCTGGTTCGTAAAGTCCGAGTGATCCGTCATCTGCGCACTCGCGCCGCTTGCGACCGCCCACTGCCCGTAGCGCTCCTGGTTGCTGATCCAAAAGGTCTCGTAGTTTGCGAGCCGCGCGAGATTTACGATGTCGAGGTTGGCGTTCCACGGGCGCTGCTTTTTGCTCTCGTAATTTCCGAAATTTAGCACGTATTTTAACACGTCGTTGGTCTTGGCGCCCGGCGAGACGACGTCGCTAAAGGCGATTAAATTTCCACTTTGCTCAAGCGCCTGAAAGTTCGGCGTAGTGGGCAGATAGTAGCCGTATAGGCTCATAAAATTTCGCTGCAGGCTCTCTCCGATAATAAAAACGACATTTGAGATGCGGTTTGGCGCGGTTTTATGCGAATGTGAGGCGTAAATGCTTTGGTATCCCGCTTGCAGCTCGCGCACGCTTTTAAAATCGGCGCCGAAATAATCCTTCGTAACGAAAGCAAAGTTATAAATCGGAATTTTATTTAGCGCGATTATGATGCTGGCGCGCATTTTCGAGCTTTTGGCTACGTAGCTTTTAAACGCCGCATGCGCGATAAAAACAAGCAAGCTAAGCAGAAAGACTAGCTTTATTGCGCGACATAGCTTCATCCGCACTCGCTGGCTCACTCTAAGCCTAAGAGCGGTGATGACGAAAATTAAAAGCGCCAAAAAAGCCGCGATAAGCTTAAAATTTAAAAACGCATGCGCGAACTCAAAGGCCTCCTTGGGCGTCGTTTGCACTAGCGCGTCCAGCGTGCCGTGCGAGTAGGTAAGCTCCAGGCTAAAGATCAAAAAAATCTGAGCGATCGCAAAGATTACGTTTATCGCCAGAAGCGCAAAGGCTAGAATTTTATATAGCCTGGCGCTGTAAAAGCTAAGCGCGTAAAGCGCGAAAAAAAGTATCGTCACGCCGCAGATCGCAGATTCCGCAAAAAACAGCGCCTGCGCAGAGAGCAGCTCGCCGCTGCGCGCGATAAGAAGCAACCCGAGCGCTAAATTTAATACCAAAACTAGCGTGTATGCGTTTAGCACCGCGCCGTCAAATACCGATAGAAGGCTGAATCTGTCTTTTAAAAATGCTCCGATATTTTTTGCTAGGCTCATGAAATTCCTTTGATGATTGCGTTTAAAAAACGAAGATGAAAAATACGACGCCGATTAGAATTCTATAAATTCCAAACGGGATGAAGTCAAACTTCGAAACGAAACTTAGAAATAGCTTGATCGCCGCAAGCGCCACTACGAACGCCACTACGCCGCCTATGAGAAAGGTCGTGATATTGTCGGAGTTTTGCGCGAAGGTGTCTAAATTTTTATAGGTGTCGTAAAAAGTCGCCGCAAACATCGTAGGGATCGCGAGTAGGAAGCTAAAGCGCGCGGCTAGGTTCCTGCTTAGCCCGCACAAAAGCCCTGCGATGATGGTAGCGCCGCTACGCGAAGTGCCCGGCACCATCGCAAAACACTGCGAAAGCCCGATGATAAAGGCCTGAGCGTATGAAATTTGATCCAGATGTTCCAGTTCATTTTCCCTAGGGCATGCCTTACGAAAGAGCTCAACTACGATAAAAATAACGCCCCAGCCGATCAGCGCGTAGGCGACGGTCTGCGGCGCGAATAGAGATTTGATGCTTTTATAGAGCAAAAATCCGATCGCGGCTGTAGGGATGAAGCCCACGACGAGCTTGCACCAGAGCTTAAAATCGACCAAAAGCCGCTTGTAAAACATCGCGACGACCGCTAAAATCGAGCCTAGCTGAATAACGACTTCGAAGCATTTAAGCGTATCGGTCTGCTGCAGGCCCATCAGTTTTGCGGCCAGAATCATGTGCCCGGTCGAACTTACGGGCAGAAACTCCGTTAGCCCCTCGACGATGCCTAAAATCACGGCGTCAAATATATTCATCCATTTTTTCCTTTAAATTTGCTAAATTTTGCGTGATCGAAGCGGGTCTGTAGATCGCCTCTACCATCGCGATATAATCGGGCTTGAGGGCTAAAATTTCATTTAAATTTTCTAAGTTTATGCCGCCGATTACGGCGATTGGGAGGTTTAAAAATTTTCGCGCCTCTTGCACGAGCGCATCGGGGCAAAGCGGCGTATTAGGTTTTGTCTTGCTGCGCCTTAGCGAGCCGAAGGCTACGTAGCTAGCGCCCTGCGCTTCAGCCTTTTGCGCGCGAGCAAGATCAGCATAGCAGCTAACGCCGACGATCTTATCCGCGCCTAAAAACTCGCGCACCTGCGCCGCCTCACCGTCGTCCTTGCCGATATGCACGCCGTGCGCGCCAAGCTTTTTGGTAAGCGCCGCATCGTCGTTGATAATGAGTTTGGCGCCGTAATCCTCGCAAAGACCGATGAGAGAGCGGATTAAAGCTTCATCCTGCGCGGCGAGCTTGCTGCGGTACTGCACGAGCTTTACGCCGCAGCGCAAAATCTCATCTATCTGCGAAAAGATAGTTTGCGGCGGCGTTAAGACATCGTCGCTAAGTGCGTAAATTTCACTCATCTATCTTTTTCGGCATCGGCGCGCCGTTTAGAATGCAGTTGGTAACATCCCAAAATTTTGTGCTATACATTCCGCGCTTAGCCTCTTTGGCTTCCTCGGCGGCTTTTAAAAGAAGTTCACTATCGTCGGTTGTCGGCACGGCAAATCCCGCCGCCACTAGGTCCAATCGCAGATTGCTTTTAGGATCGCTTGCGTCGCAGACATAGGCGTCATTGCCGCGATCGATTAAATTTACGTAGTAGCGCTTGCCAGGTTTTATCACGGACTCGAGAGCTTTTTTATATTCTTTGTCGAATTTCCTTAGCTCCTTGGCGTCCGTTATGCACCTAGAAGCGCCCGCGGCGATTATGTTTAAATTTTTTAAGTCGCAGGGAAAGAAACGATCTTTTTGAGCCTTTCTGAAGGTAAAAACGAAGCTTCTACCGTCATTGCCAAGACCTGCAAACGCGGCGATGCCGTATCTGTCTTTTTGCTCCGCAAAGCTCTGCGTGCAGAGCAAAATCGCAAGTGCTAAAAATATCTTTTTCATAGGATTCCTCTTGGGCGGCGCAAATTCTATGAGAGGAATTTGCGCCTAAATTTTGCGGATTATTTTAAATTATACTTTTCCAAAAGTTTTTCGTAGCTTCCGTCCTTTTTCATCTCCTCAAGCGCTGCGTTAAATTTAGCCAGAAGCTCGGGATATTTGCCCTTATCAAATGCGATCGAAAAACCTTCGCTGCCGTCGGATTCTTTAAAAAATGCGGTTAGATCGTCGTTTTTCTTAAGATATTCGTAGCCTACGGACGAATCCACGCAAAGCGCATCGATCTTTTTGTTTTTCAGCGACATGACGGCTACAAAAACGTTCTCCGTAGCGCTAACTTCGGCGCCTTTGATATCTCTGATCGCAAGCTCTTGGATGGTACCTAGCTGCGCGGCAAGACGCTTACCCTGTAGATCCGCCTTGGAATTTAACGAGCTATCATCCTTGCGCTTGACATATAAATTTTCGACTTTATAGTAAGGAGCCGTGAAATCGATAGCCTTTTTACGAGCCGGTGTCGCGCTCATTCCTGAGGCGATCATATCGATTTTGCCGCTTTTAATCGCAGGGATTAGTCCGTCAAAGCTCATATTTAAAATTTCATATTTCACCCCCGCGCGCTTGGCAAGCTCGGCTACCAGATCCATATCAAAGCCGGTAACCTTGGAGTTTTCATCCACAAACTCAAACGGCGGATACTCGGCGTTCGTGCCCACGATGAGCGTATCTTTGGTGATGTCTTTAGCGATTAGCGAACCGCAAAGCAAAGCGCCCGCAACTAAAAATCTAATAAATTTTTTCATTTCCCTCTCCTTTAGTGGTTTAAAATTTTATTTAAAAATTCTTTCAATCTCGGATTTTGCGGATTTTCAAATACGTTTTTAGGCGTATCGTCCACAGCGATATTGCCGCCCTCCATAAAAAAAATCCTATTCGCGACATTGCGTGCAAAGCCCATCTCGTGCGTTACCACAAGCATCGTAATGCCCTCTTTAGCGACCTCTTTCATTATTCCTAACACCTCGCCGATCATCTCGGGATCTAGTGCCGAGGTAGGCTCGTCGAATAAAATCACGTCCGGATTTACCGCCAAACTTCTAGCGATTGCGATGCGTTGCTTTTGCCCGCCGCTAAGCTTGTGCGGATAAGTATAGGCCTTATCGCTAAGACCTACTTTAGCTAGCAGCTCCTCTGCTTTTGCGTAGGCTTGTTCTTTAGTATAGATACCCGCTTTTATGGGCGCTAGAGTTAAATTTTCCAGCACGTTTTTATTTGCAAAGAGGTTGAAATGCTGAAACACCATACTAACTTTGCGGCGAATTTTATTAATATCAGTGCGCTTGTCGGTAATATCCTCGCCGTCTATTTTAATAGTGCCGCCGCTTGGAATTTCAAGCAGATTTAAGCAGCGCAAAAAGGTTGATTTACCGCCGCCACTTGGACCGATGATCGCTACGATATCGCCTTTATTTATGGTCTTTGAAATTCCTTTTAACACCGATAAATTGCCGTAGGATTTGGTTAAATTTGATATTTCAATCATTGCGGTTTAACCTACTTTCTAGCATTTTTACTAAAAACGAGAAAAATTTCACGCTTGCATAGTAAAGTACTGCGGCAAAAAGTATCGGCTGGACGGTGTAAAGCGCCGCCTGCATGCTTTTTGAAAAAAACGTAAGATCG
Organism: uncultured Campylobacter sp.; assembly: GCF_963518785.1. NCBI lineage: Bacteria > Pseudomonadati > Campylobacterota > Epsilonproteobacteria > Campylobacterales > Campylobacteraceae > Campylobacter > uncultured Campylobacter sp. The sequence continues at coordinate 59,533 of NZ_CAUQKJ010000007.1, read as the reverse complement.
GTGATTGCTACGAGGCCCACGACCGAGGTCTCTTTAAATAGGCTAATAAACTCATTCGCAAGCGCAGGCAGGATGTTTTTTATCGCCTGCGGAAAGACGATCTCTTTCATCGCCGTGCCGTAGCCTAGCCCCATCGCGCGCGCAGCTTCCATCTGGCCGCGATCGACGCTATTTATGCCGCCGCGCACGATCTCCGCGACGTAGGCTGAGCTATTAAGCCCCAGCGCAAAGATCGCAGCTGCGATATTATTGCTCCACGTAGCAAAGATAATAAACACGAACACCATCAGCTGGATAACGATCGGAGTTCCGCGGATGATATCCACGTATTCGTCGATAATGAAGCTTAAAAATTTATTGTTTAGAAATTTTAAAAATGCCAGCATAAATCCTAATGCGATACCGATCACAATGCCGCCGGAGGTCAAAATAAGAGTGATGCCGTAGCTTTTGGCGTATGAAATTTTTTGCGCTTCGCTCAGTTCGGGATAGGTGAAATAAAGCCCCACGGCGATTACAGTCAAAACAAATACGACCTTTAAAATTTTCTCGTTCAACCAAGGCGCCTTTTTCTTAAAATTTAAACGGCAAGAATACTAAAATTTCGTTAAAATCTGGCTAAATTCCGAAAGTAAAATTTTATTTGAAATAGAGTAAAATTAGCTTTTTTAAAAGGAGGCAACGATGAGCTTTTGGACCTATTGCGCAATCGCGATATATTTCGGCGCGCTTATTTTTATAGGTAGGTATTATTATGACAAGAATGCGAGCTTGAGCGAGTATCTGCTCGATAATCGCCGCCTGGGTCCATTCGTAACGGCACTTAGCGCGGGCGCTAGCGATATGAGCGGCTGGATGCTTTTGGGAGTGCCGGGCGCGATGTTCGCGACGGGAATTTGCAATATCTGGATAGCTCTAGGACTTTGCGTGGGCGCGTGGTGCAACTATAAATTTCTTGCAAAAAGGCTTAGAATTTACACCGAGGTAGCAAGCGACAGCGTCACGATACCCGATTTTTTAGAAAACCGCTTTAAAGACCGCACCAAGACGCTTCGCATCATCTCCGGGCTTTTGATCATCATATTTTTTACGCTCTATGTTAGCAGCGGCATCATCGCGGGCGGCAAGACATTTGAGAGCTTTTTCGGGCTAAGCTTTACCTACGGCGCGATCGCTACGATCTTAATCGTCGTGTTTTATACCTTTTTCGGCGGATTTAAGGCTGTCGCGATCACCGACGCGTTTCAGGGCGCGCTGATGTTTGCGGTGCTTATTTTGATCCCTCTGTTTTCTTATCGCGCGCTGCAGATCCCTGCGGACAGCTCCTTTTTGGCGCAGGTACGGCTATATGGCGCGAACCATCTTGATCTATTTTACAATCAAAGCTTCTTAGGCGTTTTGGGTCTGCTTGCTTGGGGGCTCGGATACTTCGGGCAGCCGCATATCATAGTGCGCTTTATGGCGATTAGAAGCTCGCGCGAGCTTGATAGCGCGCGCCGCATCGGAATTTCGTGGATGGTGCTAGGTCTTGCGGGCGCGATGCTTAGCGGTCTGATCGGCTTTGTCTATTTTTCGCAAAAAGGTCTTAGCATAGACGATCCCGAAAAAATTTTCCTAGAGCTCGGTAAAATTTTCTTCCATCCATTTATCTTAGGCGTGATAATCTCTGCGGTGCTGGCGGCGATTATGAGCACCATCTCAAGCCAGCTTTTGGTAAGCGCGAGCGCGGTTACGAAGGATTTTATTTTCGCGTTTTATAAAAAAGAGGTGAGCGAGCGCACGCAGACGCTAAGCAGCCGTATCGCCGTCGTGATTATCGCCGCGGTCGCCGCGATCTTGGCGTTCGGCTCAAACGATACGGTGCTAAACGTAGTGGGTAACGCTTGGGCGGGATTTGGCGCGAGTTTTGGAGCGGTGCTGCTTTTCAGCCTGTATTCTAAAAAGATGAGCGCGCTCTCGGCTCTAGTAGGCATGCTAGTAGGCGGCATCACTGTTATTTGCTGGATATTATCGGGGCTTTCGGCCCTCGTTTACGAGCTGCTGCCGGGCTTTTGCTTTTCGGCGCTTGCGATACTGCTCGTAAATCGCTACAACTCCGTGCTCGATAAGATGGCGGATGAGCCTAATGCCGCGCAAATTTCGCAGGAATTTGAAAAGATGAAAGAGCAGAGTCTGGGAAGTAAAAATGGCTAACGTAAAGTGCCCGCACTGCGGCTCGCAGATCGATATAGACGAGGCGCTGCAACGCGATATCAAGGCTAAATTTGAAGATGAAATTTTGCAGCAGAAGCGAAAGTGGCAACAGCAGCAAAACGAAGCTACGCTTAAATTTGAAGCCGAGATCGCCGCTAAGCGTGAGGAGTACGCGAAGCATCTGGCGCAGCTACAAGCGAAGGAAAACGCCTTCGAGCAGCGCGTAAAAGCGGCGACCGATTCCGCGCTAAACAGCGAGCGGGAGAAAATTTTAGCGCTCGCAAAATCTCAGATCGAGAGCGAAAACGCGGCGAAATTTGAAATTTTACAAAAGGAGCTGCAAGAAAAATCGCAAAGAATTTCAGAGTTAAATTTAATCGAGGCGGAAATGGAAGCGCAAAAGCGTAAATTTAGTGAGCTTGAGGCCGAGAATAAAGCCAAATCCGAGATCGAGCTAACCAACCGCGTAAACCAAGAGCGCGAGCGGCTTTCGAAACAAATTTCGCAGGAAAACGAGCTGAAATTCCGCCAAAAAGATGAGCAGATCCAAAGCCTAATCGGCCAAATAAACGAGCTCAAGCGCCGCTCGGAAGTGGGCTCGCAGCAGCTTCAGGGCGAGGTGCAGGAGCTCGCGCTGCAGGAGTATTTGCGGTTAAACTTTCCTTTGGACGAGATAGATGAGGTCAAAAAGGGCGCGCGCGGCGCAGACTGCGTGCAGATGGTGCATACGAGGGAGTTTGCGGGCTGCGGTAAAATTTTATACGAGAGCAAGCGCACGAAAAGCTTCGAGCCCAAATGGATCGACAAACTCAAAGACGATATGATAGGCGAGGGTGCGCAGATCGGCGTTATCGTCACCGAGCAGATGCCGCCTCACAGCCCTAGGCTGCATCAAGCGCCGAGCGATGCTAGCATCTGGATCTGTTCGTTTGAGGAATTTAAGGGGCTTTGCGCCGTCTTGCGCGAACACGTCGTGGCGCTTGCGTTTGCCAAGAGATCGGGTCAAAATCAAGATAGCAAAACGGCGATGCTCTACGACTATCTAACCTCGCCCGAGTTTGCAAACCAGATAAAGACGATCGTATCGGCATTTGTCGGCATGCAAGAGAGCTTAAATAAGGAGCGCAACGCGATGGAGCGCATCTGGAAACAGCGCGAAAAACAGATCGCGCGTGCTCGAGACGGCGCGATCTCGATGCACGCAAGCATCAGAAGCATCGCAGGAAGCGGCGTAGCACAGCTGGAGGACGTCGATGAAATTTTAAGCCTCGAAGCGATTGCGGCGGAGAGCGAAGCGGAGGATTAGGCTAACATCGGCTCAGATCGGCTTGGCTCTGCGCGCCGCGAAGCTAGAATGCATAGTAGCATAACGCCAGGCTTCGAGACGGCGTGAGATTAAAATTTTGTAAAATAATTCAGTATCTGTCTATGATAGAGTGGCACTAAAATTTTGTGAAATATCAAGTAACAGTTCTGGCGCTAGAAATTTTGTCTATAAATTTTACCCCAATAGCGGCACTGCTTACGTGGCGATGGAATTTTGTTTTGAAATTTCATCTCAGCAAATACGCTTGCGGTGGCGTAAAAATCGTTTGCTAAATTTTTATTTCGATAAAACTTAGTTACTGCCGCGATAAGGATGCTATTTGCGTAAAATTTATTGACTAGATATGCCCGAAGCCATAAAATTCGTTTAAAAATTTATGACGAGCGTTTTCGAAAAGGTTCGCATCAAGCTCTCGCAAGGTTTCTTGCTAAAATTTGTCGCAAAGACTTTACACAAAAATCCTAGGCAAAGCATTATGCTGGATTTACATAAATTCGTATTAAGTCTGCGCGTCAAATTTGTACTAAAATCAGTGGCGAAAGTTTTTGCTAAAGCCCGCGCCAAAATTCGTGGCAGAATTTTAAAATTTCGCTTTACCGCGCTATGAAAATTTTAAAATTTCAATTCGTAAAATTCGTAAAATTTATAAAAATTTATAAAATCCTAGCGTTAAAATTTTAAAATTACTAACTTTTTCAAAATAAATTTTAAATTTCGCAAACTCCCTTGCCATAGCCATTTGCGTGGCAAAATTTTATCGCGCAAAAGCGCTTGTTACCAATCGTTAACCCCCCCCCTCCCTATCATTCCGCAGTTGTTTTGCGTACGGTGGTTTGCATGCATAAGACTCGTTTTGTACGCCGTAGCCGCAGGTGCAGTTGCGCCGCGCGCAGTGTGCACCTTGGCATCTCTTAGCGCTTTGCTGCGCCATAGTATTTCGGCGCATCCTTCCGCGCGAGTTGCGAAAATACTCTACAAAACGGGTGAGAGAGGCTGTGTGAGCTGTCTGAGGTAGACGGCTCGCTTGATTTGCATAATTTATAGAGAGGTAAAATATGCGTATCTTAGGTAACATTATTTGGTTTTTTATGGCTGGTTGGATCTTGGCTATCTTAACTTATTTGTCGGGTTTGATCCTTACCATTTTAGTCGTGACCGCTCCCGTGGGATTAGGTCTTATGGAATACGGCAAATCCTTATTTTTATCCTTTACGCACGATATGGCGCGCAAAAATAAAAGCTCTCTTGTCGCCGCCGCAGTGCCGCTACAAAACTGCGAATACGATGTAACGCCCCAAAAAGTATCCGTATCGAAGGTAATAGCTACAGTATGCATCGTAGCGATCGCTTTACCTGCAGTAGCGACTGCGCTACCTGGGGTAGCTACTAGAGATGATGCGGAGATTTCTAAGTTGGCGACAAATTTAATGACCGTTGAAAGCGATATAAGTTCTTACTATACAGCTACTGGTAAATTTGATAATTTTTCAGCTATGACTAACGTTCCATTAGAGCCTAACGGAGCAAATTCGGCGTATCTAATGGGCGCGAATGTCTACAAATGCTTCATAATCAGCTTAGATGCTAAAAAGAAAACCATCATCATAGAAAAAGGTCCCGATGCCGAAAATAATATCTGCCGAGGAGCGTATGAGCTACCTGGCGTCCCTAAAATGCTATCGGAGCCTATTCAAGTAAAAAGCTATTAATTTACGCGATTTGCGAGCGGATTAGATTATCGCGGCGGATTTAAGAGCTGGAATTTATATAAATTTTGTCTTAAATTTACGCCGCCTTGTGCGCACGAAAGTGATCTGATCGGAAATCAGATAAAGTTGCGCGCTTTGGTGTGAAATTTAGCCACGATTTAAGTGGGCCTAAGTTTCATAAAATTACGCGGTTAGAATTTTAACGCCGTTTTAAGATTATTTTTGTAAAATCACATTTCTTTTTTACCGCTGGCGGGCTCATAGCTCAGTTGGTTAGAGCATCCGGCTCATAACCGGATGGTCCTAGGTTCAAGTCCTAGTGAGCCCACCACCACAAAATTTCGGCTTTTCACTGCATCAAAATCCGCAAATTCCATAAAATTTCAAGCGTCGTTTTTCCTTTGAAATTCCGCTTCATAACTTCAAAAGACAAAGCCTGCCGCAGAATTTCAGCTTTAAAATTTGGTTAAGCTCGCGATTGAATTTTCAAATTTAACTTTCATTTGGCGACCGATTAAATTTTATTTTATGGCAAGTTGCAGTAGAATTCCGTTAAAATTCTTAGTGCAGGGAGATGTCCATGTCAGAAAATCAAACGAAAAAAGGCGGAATTTTAGCTTTTTATTTTAACTCAAGCTTGCTTTGGCGCATCATTATCGCTTTAGTGTTGGGCTCTGCGATTGGTATGTTACTACCTAAAAATATGCCGGTGGGTGATACCACGTGGGTGGCGATTTTAACGCCTTTGGGAGATCTTTTTGTGAGGCTTTTAAAGATGATTATGGTGCCTATCATCATCTGCTCGCTCATCGTGGGCACGAGCAGTATCTCGCCCGCGCACCTGGGCAAAGTAGGCGTTAAGGCGATCATATTTTACGCTATAACTACGCTTTTTGCGATCGTCATCGGCCTAGCGTGTGCGTTTGTATTTTCTCCAGGTAGCGGGCTTGATCTAAGCGATGCGTCCAAGGCCGTCGAAAAGGCAGCGAACGCGCCTAGTATGAGTAAAATTTTGCTTAATATAATTCCTACGAATCCTTTTGATTCCATAGCCAAGGGCGAAATTTTGCCGATCATCGCGTTTTGCTTATTTCTTGGCGTAGGGCTTGCGTTTTGTCGCGACAGTAGTGATGCTCGTATTAAAAATTCCGCTGATACGGTTTATAATTTTTTCGACGGAATGAGCGAGATTATGTTTAAGGTCGTGCACTGGGTAATGCAATACGCACCAATTGGCGTTTTTGCGCTAATGTTTGTAGTGTTTAATAAAAGCGGTATCGAGGCTTTCAGCTCGCTATTAAATGTCACGATTACCCTATACGTAGGACTTGCGATTCAAGTATTTGCGGTTTATTGTGTTATTTGTATGCTTATCGGAGTTAGCCCGATTAAATTCCTTAAAAAAGTGCGTCCGCCGATGCTTACGGCTTTTGTTACCCGCAGCTCCAACGGCACGCTTCCGATTACGATGCAAACCGCCGAAGATATGGGAATTCCAAAGGCGATCTACGGCTTTGTTTTGCCCGTGGGTGCTACGGTGAATATGAACGGCACGACCGTGTATTTGGGCGTGTGCACGCTCTTTATCGCTAATGCTTGCGGTATCGATCTAAATAGCAGCCACTACCTCACGATCATCATCACTTCGATGCTTGCGGCGATCGGAACTGCCGGAGTTCCGGGAGCTGGTGCGCTGATGCTGCTTTTAGTGCTCGAATCTATCGGCGTCAAGGTAAGCGGTAACGTAGCGATCGCTTACGGAATGATTTTGGGCATTGATGCGATTTTGGATATGGGGCGAACCTCGATGAACGTAACGGGCGATGTTGTGGCGTCGATCTACGTCGCAAAGAGCGAAAACGAAATGGATATGAGTAAGTGGGAAAATTAGCCCAAGTAAAATTTAAAAAGGACGAGCTATGAAAAGAGTTGGGATTATCGGTGGAATGGGGCCTTTGGCGAGTGCGGATCTGTATATGAAGATCATAGAAGAGACTGCTGCGGGAAGCGATCAAGAAAATATTCCGCTTGTAATCGATAGCTATCCGCAGATCGAAGATCGCACGGCGTTTATCTTAGGTAAAGGCGAAAATCCGCTTCCGCGCCTAAGCGAGAGTGCCGTTAGGCTCAAAAATGCAGGCTGCAAGGCGTTTGCGATGGCGTGCAACACGGCGCATTTTTTCGCAGACGATGTAGAAGCTGCGGCGGAAATCCCGCTAATTCATATCGCCGAGGTCACCGTAAAAGCGATCCGCAAAAGTTATCCAAAAGCCCATAAAATAGCTGTGCTAGCCACTATCGGTACAAAAAAAGCTAAAATTTACGACGATCCGCTTAAAGAAGCAGGGCTAATCAGCGTGGAGCTTGGCGAAGAAAATCAAGCGATTTTGATGGATTGCATCTACAAAGGAGTTAAGGCGGGCAAGACTGCCGAATACGTGGGGGCTTTTGAGAATTTGCTAGGCAAAATCAATGCTGATATTTATGTCGTTGCCTGCACTGAGCTGCCGCTATTTTTGCCGTTAATCAAAAGCGATAAAATTTTCGTCGATCCTACTAGAGAGCTTGCCAAAGCGATCGTGGAATTCTCAAGATCATAGAGCCGCAAGGCTTTGCAAGCGGAATTCTAAACCGCAAAATTTTACGATGATCTAAGTCGTAGAATTTTGCGGAATTGCGTTGGCTCAAAATTCCATCGAGGCGGAATTTTACGATAGCAAAATTTCATCACAGCATTTTAAGCTTAAAATTTTGTCAAAATTTAATCCGCAAAACCCAGAATGTAAAACCTCCGAAATAAAATTCCGTAACAAAATTTGCTCGTAAAATTTCGCGCTGAAATTTAAGCCAAAATTCCATTAAATTTGACCGTTTCTAAAGCCCGAATTTAATATAATCGCTCCAACAGAAAAAAGGACCAAAAATGAGCGACTACACCCACCTGCACCTTCACACCGAGTATTCGCTGCTAGACGGCGCGAATAAAGTAAGCGAGCTCGCCGAGCTTTTGCAGAGCCGCGGTACCAAGGCGTGCGCGATCACCGATCACGGCAATATGTTCGGCGCGATAGACTTTTATCAGACGATGAAAAAGCACGGCATTAAACCTATCATTGGTATCGAGACCTATCTGCATAACCACGAGGATATCGGCGATAAAAGCGACCGCCAGCGCTACCACTTGATACTGCTTGCCAAAAATGAGACGGGCTATAAAAATTTGATGTATCTCAGCTCGCGCGCATTTCTGGACGGCTTCTACTACTACCCGAGGATCAACAAAAAAATTTTAAAAGAGCATAGCGAGGGGCTCATCTGCTCCTCAGCGTGCCTAGCGGGCGAGGTGGAATTTCATCTAAATAGAAGCGAGCGAAATTTAAAGCGCGGCGCGGGCGGCTACGAAGCGGCGAAAAAAGCGGCGCTTGAGTATAAAGAAATTTTCGGCGAGGATTTTTATCTTGAGATCATGCGCCACGGCATCGGTGAGCAGTTAAATGTCGATAAAGACCTCATCCGCCTTTCGCGCGAAATCGGCGTCAAGATCATCGCCACGAACGACGCTCACTACGCGCGCAAGGACCGCGCCAAGGCTCACGACGTCTATCAGTGCATCTCGATGGGCAAGACGATCAACGACGGCGACCGCCTAAAACACGTCGTTTCAGAATTTTACGTAAAAAGCGACGAGGAGATGAGGCGGCTTTTTGCGGACATCCCCGAAGTGATCGAAAATACCGCCGAGATCGTGCAAAAGTGCAATCTCAAATTTGCCTTCGACGAGAAGGACTACGCGCCAACGCCGCCGAATTTTAAATTTACGATCGAATACGCCGCTAGGCTCGGGCTTTCGCTGCCCCAGCCCGATGAGCGATATAGCTTTGCAAACGATGATTTTTTATTCGATTATCTGTGCCGCGAGGGGCTTAAAGAGCGCCTTAAATTTATTGATCCCGCCAATCACGAAATTTATCGCGAGCGCCTGGAAAAGGAGCTTGCCATCATCAAAAACATGCATTTTTCGGGCTATATGGTTATCGTGCAGGATTTCATCAACTGGGCAAAGGATCACGATATCCCGGTTGGCCCAGGTCGCGGCTCTGCGGCGGGCAGCATCTGCGCGTATGCACTTCGCATTACCGACCTCGATCCGATCCCGTATAATCTGCTTTTCGAGCGATTTTTAAACCCGTCGCGTATCTCGATGCCCGACATCGACGTGGATTTTTGCCAGGCGCGTAGAGGCGAGGTGATCGACTACGTCATCGATCAGTATGGCAAATACAATGTCGCGCAGGTTGCGACCTTTGGTAAGCTGCTCGCGCGCGGCGTCATCCGCGACGTGGCTCGCGTCTGCGATATGCCGCTTTCGCAGGCCGATAAGATGGCAAAGTTGATCCCCGATAAGCTCGGCATTACGCTTAAGCAGGCTTACGACGCCGAGCCGAAGCTGAAGGAATTTATCGACGCAGATCCGATCGCACAGCAGGTTTGGGAGTTTGCGCTGGGCCTTGAAGGGCTAAATCGCAACGCAGGCATGCACGCCGCGGGAGTGGTGATCTCAAACGAGCCACTGTGGAACAAAGCGCCGCTATTTAAGCAGGATAAGGGCGAGGATGCGCGCCTAGTAACGCAATACACCAAAAACTATCTCGAGGACGTCGATCTGATAAAATTTGACTTCCTTGGCCTTAAAAACCTCGATGTGATCGATAACGCCATCAAGCTCGTCAAGCGCCGCTATAATCGCGACATAGTTTGGGAGGAGATAGACTTTAACGATCCGCAAACTTACAAAACGATTCAAAGCGGCAACACGCTAGGGATTTTTCAAATCGAGGGCGCGGGCATGCAGGATCTGGCGATGAACCTGCGCCCGGACCGCTTCGAGGATATCATCGCGATGATCTCGCTCTACCGTCCGGGACCGATGGATCTAATACCTGATTTTATCAGGATCAAACACGGCGAGCTAAAAGCAAGCTATATTTTTCCGCAGATAAAAGAAATTTTAGAGCCAACATATGGCATCATCGTCTATCAAGAGCAGGTCATGCAGATCGTGCAGAAGGTGGGCGGCTTTAGCTTGGGCGATGCCGATCTGGTGCGCCGCGCGATGGGTAAAAAGGATGAAAAGAAGCTCGCTCACATGCGCGAACAGTATCTAAACGGCGCCAAAGAGCTGGGCTTTGACGTAGCTAAGGCGGATGAGCTATTTGATCTGATTATGAAATTTGCCTCCTATGGCTTTAACAAATCCCACGCTGCGGCGTATTCGATGATCACCTTTCAAACGGCCTATCTTAAGACCTACTATCCTGCGGAGTTTATGGCGGCGCTGCTTACTTCGGAGGAGGGCAACACCGATAAAATTTCAAAATATATCGACGAGGCTAGCCGCCTAGGCATCGGGCTTTTGCCGCCGTCGATCAATCAAAGCTTAAGAGGCTTTAGCGTCGTGGACGACGAAAACTCCAAATCGGGCACCTCGATCATCTACGGCCTAGGCGCGATCAAGGGCGTGGGCGGTGCTGCGATCGAGAATATCTTAGAGCTTCAAAGCGAGGCTAAATTTCAAAGTATCGACGATTTTGCTTCGCGTGTGGATAATTTCCGCGTCAATAAAAAGGTCATCGAGTCGCTGATCTACGCAGGCGCGATGGATTGTCTAGGCAAGAGTCGATTAGCGATGATTCAAAATATGGAAAATATCCTAGACGTGATGAAAAAGATCACCGAGATTAAAAAGGACGCCGAGAGCTCGCTTTTTGGCGAGGATGAGGATATGACGAGCGGCATGAGTGTAAGCTTCGTCGATACCGATAAGGAATTTCCGCAGGGCGAAATTTTAAAATTTGAGCAGCAGACCGTGGGCGTGTATCTCTCGGGGCATCCGCTGGATGATTATAAAGAGGAGATGGAAGGCATCGACTATACGCTATCCTCGGCGTTTAGCGAGATCGAGGGCGATAGCGCCGAGGTACTTAGCGTAGGGCGGATCGAGGATCTGTCCACGCGCATGACGAAAACGGGCAAAAAAATGGGGATTTTAAACGTGCTTGATCTGCACGGCAGCTTCGAGCTAGCGGTGTTCGATAACGCGCTAAAGGCGATCGAAAACTTAAGCCCACAGGAGAGGGAACGCCCGTACGCTTTTATGATTAAAATTTCAAAAAGCGCAGTCGGCGGCGCGGCGTATCAGCTATCGTTTCTTTCGATGATGAGCCTGCAAAACGCCCGCGATGCGAGCTTCCGTCCGCGCGCGGGAGTATTTTTGGGCGAAAATCCGCTAAGAGCCTATGCCTCAGAGCTCGGCAGCATTTCATACACCAAATCCAGCGAATTCGGCGAGCTAGTGGACGACGGTGGCGCGGGTGTTAAAATTTTATGCGTCGGCAAGATCGAAAACGTTTTTTCGCGCACGACCAAATCGGGCAAGCAGATGGCAAACGTCACGGTGCTCGATCTTTCTGGGAGCTTCGAGATGAGCGCGTTCGGCGAGGTTTATGAGGCGGTCGCATCGCTGAACGATGACGCGCTGGAGCGTCCGATGGCGTTTTGGGTGCGGCTTAGCAAAAACACATCCCCTTACGGCGGCAAATATCAAATTTATCTGGATGAAATTTTAACTCTAGATGCCGCGCAAAATATCGACGGCTACGTGCCTAGTAAGGTGCGAGGTTTCGGCGGTAGGGAGCGTGAGGGCTTTAGTGGCGACAATTTCGGCTCCAGCAGAAACTTTGGTGGCGAACGAGCTGGCAGCTTCGGCGGAGGAAATTTCGCGGAGCGAAGGAGCGGGTTTACTGCGGAGGATCCTGCCCTTAAGGCGCGCAAAGAGCGCGAGGCACAGCGCAAAAACGCGCAGGATTTCGAGTTCGAGCTAAGCTTAGGCGAGCTTAGCCGCGAGAAAATTTATAAAATTTACCACCTCGCCTTTTGCGACACGGCGCTAAAAAACACCAAGCGGCTGATTCTGCGGATCCGCAACGGTAGCGAGGTGCTCGTTTATCCGACCGAATACATCGTGAGCGATAGCTTTACCGAAAAGGTACGTGAAATCATAGCGGCGTAGGTGCGGCTCTCTCGCCGCGCTGGATCGGTTAAATTTTATTCTTGCCTGTCGCCGCACGTAAGAGGTATCTGAGCGCGCATAGAGCCTAGGCTTTGGCGCTGTTGCGATAAGAGGCAAGCTGTTTGTTCCAAAATTTGTCGCGTGCAAAATTTACTGTGCTACATGTAAGAACCAAAACTATACAGATCGTCCGTGATATCTAAATTTATTGCGGCGGAATTCTATGTGCCTTAGATTGAAAACATAGACCTATTTTGCTTTATTGCGTTGGTGAGGCTTGTAGCACCGCTTGAGTTATCACAATAACAGCTCGCCGTACCTTGGTAGAGCATGAATTATATTGTCGCGCTGGTCTACCTGCGGTACGACAAACGGCATGAGCGTTTTTAAATTTCGAGCTAAATTTTTGCGAAGCCTTACTTTGGCAAATCTCCACGCAGCTTTAAAATTTTAAACTTTAGTGGATTTGAAATTTTAGGTATAGCTTTACTACGTAAAATTTTATCGTGGTAAAATTTCGCCGAGCAAATTTAGTAAAGCACGCAAAAACGGACTCAAGACGTGCAGAAAAAATCCGAAACAAAGCTGGCGAGCAAACGGTGCCCGAAAAAATCAGGCTAGCGCGGACCGGGCTCGAGCCGAGCTAGGCGCCGGGATGCAACCTGTCTTAAATCCAAAATTTATCAAAATTATTAAACGATTATATTTGGAATTTTTTGCGCTATATATATATTGATCGCGCTAAGCGTGTTTGTCCTGCCCGAAAATATAGGTGATAATGCTGCTTGTGCGGGCTTTGTAAGCCTTATGAAGCAGTTTTTCAAATGTCGCTGCAGCCAGGGATCGTCTTGCACGCGGGGCTTGTGGAGTTCTACGTCGCTGCGATGCGGACGGCTAGCATCTTAATTTTTGCGCAAGCTGCTTCCTATGCTTAAAGAGTAGCGCCGATTAAATTTTGCACGATTTTGAGCGGCGAAATTTAGCGAGTTGAAATTCAGAAATTCTGCCGTTTCCAAGCCGCTGGAATTTGAGCTCAAATTTAGAGTTCGCGAGAATTTTAAATTTTACGACGTGAAATTGTGAAGCGGGATTTTAGAATTTTGAAATTCTGCGCCGTGGAGTTTTGTATTTTGAAATTTCGCGAACTGTAAATTTAGGCCAAATTTTAAAATTTGTAGCGACAGAATTTTAAAATTTTACGCTGTATGGCTAGGTAAAGTGCCTCCGCTTCTTGATAAATCAAATTTCCAATCTGGTTTAAATTTAAGAAGCACGATTGCCGCCGCAAAATTCTATCTGCAACGGCGATTTTTAAACGACAGCGCCGAGACGAGCAATGATGATTTACGGAAGTGCGCCGCGCTGGTCGCAAATACCGTGCGGCAGGTAAGCGAGCGTTAGGCGATCGTGCGGGCTAGTTTATCTCGCAGGTTTAAAATTTCATCGCGTTTTAGTACGAAGCTGTTTTTGTTTGCGATGAGGTGCGCCGAGCTTTGCATTACGGTTTCTGCGGGTTGCAGCCCGTTTTGCTTCATAGTAGCGCCGGTCTCCACGACATCGACGATAGCGTCGGCAAGCCCTATGAGCGGGGCTAGCTCGATCGAGCCGTAGAGTTTGATGATATTTACGGCGACCGCTTTTGAGGCGAAGTATTCGCGCGTGATGTTGGGCATTTTCGTAGCGATTTTTAGGCTCGGAGCGCCGTAGTTTAGCCTGGTGCCCGCATGCACGCCCACGCAGACGCGGCATTTTCCGATTTTAAGATCGAGCAGCGTAAGCACATCGGGGCGATGTTCCTCAAGCACGTCAAGCCCCACTACGCCGATATCCGCCGCACCTTCCATAACGTAAGTAGGGATATCTTGGTTGCGGACGTAGAGGAATTTAAAATCGCCCTCTTGCATTATGAGTTTGCGATCTTCGAAAGCAAAATCAAGCCCGAAAATGGTTTTAAAAATTTTAAGCGTATCGTCGGCTATGCGGCCTTTTGGTAGGGCTATGGTTATCATGCGAGCCCCTTTTTTGCGATTAAGCTCACCATCGATTTAAAGATCAGATCCTTTTCGTAGATCGAGTTGCGAAAATACCGCATCAGATAGGCTCCGTCGCCGCCCGTGAAGTAAATTTTATTATTGCCCGCGATGTTTTCGATAGTAAGCACGATAGGCTTTAAAATCCCGTAGTTTACGGCGTTTACGGTCTTTTGCGGTAGCGGGTCCAGATCGATATTGGTTGAAAGCGTCACATCCAGCACCGGCGCGATGCTTGCGAACGACTTTAAAAGCGTACTAATGCCGGGCATTATAAATCCGCCTAAGTGTGAACCTCTAAACATCAAATCCACGGTGATCGCGCTGCCCGCATCGACGACGATGCCCGTCGTCACCGCCGAGCACGCCGCTATGCGGTCGATCCCAAGCCCGCGGTAGGCGGTTTTTAGCTCAAAGTGCGGCGCCAGATCGACAAACAGAGGGTTTTTCGGCTTTTTTTTCACACTATCATTGACGCTAATGAAAAAAATTCGCTCCTTCGGCTCGTACCGCATAAACTCCGCTACGGGCATACTTTGCGTTACACCGCCTTTATAAAATTTAACCCTGGAATTTCCTACGTCACACAAAAGCATAGAGGCTAAATCCGTTTTCTTTTAAAAATTTCGCACTTTTAGAGCACATTTGCGAGTTGTAAAACAGCGCGCGCTTTTTCACGACCTTGCCTAGGCTTGCGCTAATGCCGCTTGCGAGCGATAGCAGAAATTCCGCGTCGCGCATTACAAAGCGAGACTTTGCGTCGCGCATAAACAAAAGGACGTTGTAGCTTTTTAGATCCACGCCGAAATATGCGCCGTATGAGCGCGAGCGCGTGAAGCTAGCGATATCTAGCGTTTGAAATTTCTGAAGCAAGAGCCCTTCGCGAACGCAAAGTTTTGAAATTTTATCTAGCATCAAAATTTAAAATTTTATCGTCGTAGTAAAATGAGCTGCCTGCGATAAAGGACTTATCATCGAACTCGCCATTTAGCTCGTAGATCGCTTGTCCCTCTAAATTTTCGTCCACGCGGATCACGTAGCCGTTGCGCTCGATGATATACAGATAGCCGCCGCTAAGTAGCGCGCCGCTAAACTGCGCGAAGGTAAATTTACGCGATTTGATCAAATTTAGCCCGCGATCGAGTAGCTCGACTCTGCCGTCTTTTAAGAAAAGATAAATTCTATCGCCGCTAAAAATCACGTCTTTGATGTCTACGTTATGGTTTTTATTGCCAGCAGGACTTACCAGCATTAGCCTAGTGGCAGTTACGGCATAAAGGTTATCGCCCTTGTTTTCTAAGGCGATAATGTTGTTAAAAAACGGCTGGTTGCTCACGACGAAATCGCGTGCCGAGCGCCCACCTACGTTTTCTGCGATGCTGACTAGTCCGTCTAGTGCAGGATAAGCGATAAGCTGGTTGATAAATATTGGTGACGCCACGCGCGAATCGATTGCGAATGCATCGCCTACTTTATGATCGAGTACCACTGCGCCCGAGCTTAGCTTGATAAGCATGATCGAATCATCGCTCATGACTAAAGCTAAATCATCGCCGCGTATATTTGCACTGAGCGCTTGTCTGCCGAGGGCCTTTTCAAATTTTACGGCGCCTGTGCCACTAACTACTTTAAGCGTGCCATTGATATCGGTTACGACGAAATTTCCATCATATTCACCTAAAAATTTCTCACTTTTTAAGACTTTGAAATTTTTTACCAATCCGTTTTTAGAGATTACTTCGCCGTCTTTTAGCGTAGCGCCATCTTTACTAACCGCTACGATTTCCGACGGCAGTGAGCCGTTAAATTTCATATCGCCTGTGATGTTTTCGTCGCTAGGTTCGAAATACTGGCGCTTCGTCGAGCAGCCCAAAAATAAAAACGATAGTAAAAGCGTAAATATCAGCGTTTTTTTCATTATTTATTGCCTCCATAGTGTTTCAAAGCAAGTGCGATTTGACGAACTGGCGAGTTGAGTGGAATTTTATCTAGCTCTGCGTGAGCTTGCTCGATTTTGCCCTCTTTTAGTAGGTCGTAGCCTTTGAGCAAAGAATCGTAATCGGCGAGTAGCACTCCGCCTTGTTTGCCGTTTTGTAGATTTATTATCTCTTTTAGCATAACATCGATGCCTTGGGTATTTTCTAGCGCCGCTCGCTCGTCTGCAGAGCCGTTTTGCAAAATATAAAGAGCGTATAGATTTATATCTTTTTGCTTAAGCTCGGCTAGCTTAGCGTCGTCGCGCTTGTTAAGCAGCTCGTCATAGATCGCATTAGCACTTGCTATGCGGCGATCGCTTAGAAATTCATTTGCGTAATATCCGATAAATGCTACGATCAAAACCGCAGCCAAAAATATCAGCGGCTTTTTGTATTTTTTTACGAAAATTTCACTTTTTATGACGCTTTCTAGAAACTGCTCTTCTGTGCCAATCTCTTTTTTCACGCCTTCGATGTCGTCTTTTAAAGCCAAAATTTAGTCCTTTATTTGAGAAAATCGGCGTAATTGTAGCATAAAAAATTTTAAATACCGCCTAAGATAAAGAATTTTTATGATATAATGTCGCATTTATCAGAAAAAGGAAAGTTATGATAATAGACGATGCCTTGCTAAGCAAGCTGGAAAGGCTATCTGCTCTTAAAATTCCAGATGCTAAGCGAGAAGAATTTAAAGGTCAATTAAATAATATTGTAGATTTTGTAGAAATTCTAAATGAGCTGGATTTACAAAGCGGCGAGGCGGCTATCACTACGCTAAAAGGCGGTACTCCGTTTCGCAAAGATATCCCACGCAAAAGCGACGTCGCAGAAAGCGTCTTAAAGCATGCTCCGCAGTCCGAAGGCGGCTACTTCGTAGTACCGAAAATCATAGATTGAAAGGAATTTTATGGAAGAAGTTCAAAGAAATTTAGTAGATATCGAAACCCTACTAAAAACCGTCGTTTTTAACAAAGCGAGCGACCTTCACTTAGTTTCGCGCTCGGCGCCTCAAATACGTATCGACGGCACACTGCGCCCACTTGCCATGGACCCGCTTAAGGGCACGGATATCGAGTATATCTGCTACGCGCTCATTACCGATGCTCAAAAAAGTGCGCTCGAGGAAAATAAAGAGCTTGACTTTGCGATCGAGCTTCCTAATATCGGACGCTTCCGTGGAAATTACTACTACACTATGAACGGCGATTTGGCTGCCGCATTTCGTATTATTCCTATCGATATTCCTAGCCTGGATGATTTAAAAGCCCCTACGATTTTTAAAGAGGTAGTCAAGCACGAAAAAGGTATGATTTTGGTTACCGGGCCTACTGGTAGCGGTAAATCAACTACTCTTGCCGCGATGCTAAACGAGATCAACGAAAAAGAACGCAAGCACATCATCACCGTTGAAGATCCGGTTGAGTTCGTCCATACCAATAAAAAAGCGCTTTTTTCTCACAGAAATATCGGCACCGATACCCATTCCTACGCTAATGCTTTAAAATTTGCCTTGCGTGAGGACCCGGACATTATCCTAGTTGGTGAGATGCGCGATAGAGAGACTATCTCGATCGCCATTACCGCGGCTGAGACCGGTCACTTGGTATTTGGTACGCTACACACCAACTCCGCGATGCAGACGATCAACCGTATTATTGATAGCTTTGACGGCGGCGAGCAGCTCCAAGTGCGAAATATGCTCTCCGTGTCACTTACCGCGGTCATTTCGCAATCACTTTTGCCAAAGCTTGGCGGCGGACGTATCGCGATCCATGAAATTTTGCTAAATAACAATGCCGTAGCGAATCTAATCCGCGAAAACAAGGTGCATCAAATTTACTCTCAAATGCAGCTAAATCAGCAATCTACCGGTATGATAACTCAAACTCAAGCGATGGTTAAAGCGATCCGTGCAAATCAAATTTCAAAAGATACGGCGTTTAGGTACTCGACTAACCTACAAGAGCTAATAGGCGTGGTGGGTGCTTGATGGAAGGTATTAATTGGTTTGACGTCGGCTGTTTAGTACTCGTAGTGCTCTTTGGACTGCGCGGTATCACTAATGGCATCGTAAAAGAAATTTTTGGAATTTTGGGTCTCATCGGCGGTCTTTTTGCCGCGATGCGCTATAAAACTATGGCAGGCGAGTGGATTGCAGCCAAAATTCCCGCTTTACAGAATGCAAACGGCGTGCTTTCGGGCGATACAACGCAGGTTCTCATAGGCTTTATCGCTGTGCTTTTTGGCGTATGGATCTCGTGTTTGATTATAGGCGAAATCATTTCAAAATTCTTTAAATGGAGCGGACTCGGATTTGTCGATAAGATCGGCGGCTTTGTGTTTAGCGTAAGTAAAATTTTCTTGATTTTTGCCGTTATCGTTACACTTGCAAGCGGTCCTATGTCGATGAATGAACAGACCAAAAGGTATTTTGAAAGCAGCAAAACTGCGCCGATTTTCTTAAAAATCGGAAATTGGATTTTAAATCTCAAAGACGATCCGAAGATCAAACAAAGCTTAGATTCCATCGGTTCTAAGATGGATGATAAGCTCTTAAAAGATCAGAATTCTACCGCCCGTATGAACTCGGATCAAAATCAAAGCACTGAACTTAGCGATTTTAACGCCAGTTCAGAAGTAAATTCTACAGAAAGGACAAAATTATGAATGCAAAAATCGAAAATTTAGAGTTTGACGCTCTAATTGTTGAGTTTAAAAAGGCGCTTGCCGCTAGCGGTCTAAAATATACCAAGCAGCGCGAGGTTTTGCTTCGCACGCTTTATAACAATAACAAACACTTCACGCCTGAGGCGCTTCATAACGAGATCAAAGCGAAATTTCCGGAGCTGAACGTAGGCATAGCGACGGTGTATCGCACCTTAAATTTACTAGAGGATTCAGGCATGGCGACGTCGATCTCATTCGGCGCGCAGGGTAAGAAATTTGAGCTTGCGAACAAGCCTCACCACGACCATTTAATTTGCAAAAGCTGCAATAAGATCATAGAATTTCAAGATGCTACTATCGAACGCAAGCAGCTTGCCGTCGCCAAAGAGCACGGATTTACGCTTACGGGACATATGATGCAGCTGTATGGAATTTGCCCTGAATGCGCGGCAAAAAGGAAGTAGATTGTTTGATAGCCAGTTAGAAATCCAAAGGATAGACAAGGCGTCGGAACTTCGGAATTTGGGGGCTAATCCCTATCCGCACTTTCTAAAAAAAGATATGAGCATAGCTGAGTTTAAAGAGAAATTCGGCTTTATCAAAGATACCGAGGATAAAAAAGCGAGCGAGGAGGTAAGACTTGCCGGAAGGTTAAAGCTAAAGCGCGTCGCGGGCAAATCCACCTTTGCAAACATAGAAGATCAAAGCGGTAATATTCAAATTTATTACTCTCGCGATAGCATCGGCGAGGAGGATTACGCTAAATTTAAGAAAAATCTCGAAGTAGGCGATATAATTTTGGTGCGCGGATACGCTTTCGTCACTCAAACGGGCGAGTTTTCGATCCATGCCAGCAAAATAACGCTTGCGTCCAAAGCGATCTGCCCGCTTCCGGAGAAATTTCACGGCCTTGTCGATATCGAGATGCGCTACCGCCAAAGATACCTCGATATGATAATGAACCCCGAGGTCCGCGAGGATTTCATCAAGCGCTCGATCATCGTTAGCGAGATCCGCAGCTTTTTTGAAAAGCATGGATTTTTAGAGGTCGAAACGCCGATGATGCACCCAATCGCGGGCGGCGCGAATGCTAAGCCATTTATCACGCACCACAACGCCCTCGATGTCGATCGCTACCTGCGTATCGCGCCGGAGCTGTATCTCAAGCGCCTCGTCGTAGGCGGCATGGAGGCGGTCTTTGAGATCAACCGAAACTTCCGCAACGAGGGCATGGATCTGACGCACAATCCGGAGTTTACCAGCATAGAATTCTACTGGGCGTGGCATGATTATAACGATGCGATGAATCTAACCGAGGAGCTATTTAAAGCACTATTTAAGAGGCTCGGGCTGGGCGAAATTTTAACCTACGATGAGCGCGAGATCGATTTTTCAAAGCCTTTTGCGCGCATAAAGTATCTCGACGCGCTTACGCAGATAGGCGGTATCGAGCCGCAGATCGTAAATGATCGCGAAAAGATCATCGCAAAGCTCAAAGAGGATAAATTTGAAGTCAATGAAAAGCTCGATCTCGGCCACCTGCAGAGCGAACTTTTTGATAATTACGTAGAAGCTAAGCTCATAAATCCGACCTTCATCGTGGATTTTCCGATCTCGATCAGCCCACTTTCGCGCAGAAGCGACGAAAATCCGCAGATAGCCGAGAGATTTGAGCTTTACATCGCAGGTAAAGAGCTAGCCAACGCCTTTAACGAGCTGAACGATCCGCTCGATCAATACGCCAGATTTAAGGCGCAAATCGATGCCAAAAATGCAGGCGACGACGAGGCTCACGAGATGGATGAGGATTACGTTCGCGCGCTTAGCTACGCGATGCCGCCGACTACCGGCTGGGGGCTTGGAATCGACCGCTTGGCGATGATTTTGCTGAATAAAAAGTCGATCCGCGACGTGATTTTGTTCCCTGCGATGAGACCGCTAAATTTAGAGAAGGAGTGAACGTGTCAAATTTAGAAAAATTCGATAATGAAATTTTTAGTTTAACCAACAAAGAGCTTGCCCGCCAGTGCGATTATTTGGAGATGATCGCGAGCGAAAATTTCACCTATCCCGAGGTGATGGAGGCGATGGGCTCGGTGTTAACGAATAAATACGCCGAGGGCTATCCCGGCAAGCGCTACTACGGCGGCTGTGAGTTCGTAGACGAGATCGAGCAGATCGCGATCGATCGCTGCAAAAAGCTCTTCGGCTGTGAGTTTGCAAACGTCCAGCCAAACAGCGGCAGCCAAGCTAATCAAGGCGTATATGCCGCGTTTTTGAAACCGGGCGAGAAAATTTTAGGTATGTCGCTTAGCCACGGCGGGCATTTGACGCACGGCGCGAAGGTCTCAAGCAGCGGAAAGATGTATGAGAGCTTTGAATACGGCGTGGAGCTCGATGGCCGCATAAACTACGATAAGGTGCTTGAGATCGCTCAGATCGTAAAACCAAAGATGATCGTTTGCGGTGCGAGTGCCTATACGCGCGAGATAGATTTTGCTAAATTTAGACAGATCGCTGATAGTGTGGGTGCGTTTCTTTTCGCCGACGTAGCGCATGTCGCTGGGCTCGTCGTCGCGGGTGAACATACGGATCCGTTCCCGCACTGCCACGTCGTAAGCTCGACCACGCATAAAACGCTTCGTGGTCCGCGCGGCGGCATCATAATGACCAACGACGAGGAATTTGCTAAAAAGATCAACTCGGCGATCTTTCCGGGTATCCAGGGCGGTCCGCTAATGCACGTCATCGCTGCTAAGGCGGTGGGCTTTAAACACAATCTAAGCCCCGAGTGGAAGGTCTATGCCAAGCAGGTCAAGGCAAACGCTAGAATTTTGGGCGAGACGCTGGTTGGGCGCGGCTTTGATCTTGTTAGCGGCGGCACCGATAACCATCTGATTTTAATGAGCTTTTTAAATAGGGATTTTAGCGGCAAGGACGCTAGCGCGGCGCTTGAAAATGCAGGCATCACGACGAATAAAAATACCGTTCCGGGCGAGACGCGCAGCCCATTCGTCACCAGCGGTATCCGCGTCGGAAGCCCCGCACTTACGGCGCGCGGAATGAAAGAGAAAGAATTTGAGTTTATAGGAAATAAAATCGCCGACGTACTAAGCGACATCTCAAATTCCAAGCTTCAGGCGCAGGTCAAAGAGAAGGTGCGAGATTTGGCGCACCGCTTTATCATCTACGACCGCGCGATGTATTAAATTTAATAAATTCGGGTAAGCTTACCCGAATTTATTTATTTCGTAAATTTTGCGTGGTAGAATTTACAAAGTAAATAATAATCTTAGGAGAGAGTATGAACGACAAAAATTTCGATATGAGCAGCATAGACGACATAGTGATTAATAGCGGCAATGTCGATAAGAACGCGAATTTAAAAAAAGGTCTTACCGTCGCAGCCGGCGTTGTAGTTTTATTCTTAATCATTTTAATCATAATGAAGGCTATTAATAAAGACGATATTGACACCAATGCAGGTCTTACTATGCCTAGTGAAGAAGAGCTTGCCAAAGCGGAGCAAAAGCCTGCCGTACAAGTTCAAAAACCTGAGCCTTCGCAGCCTGAGCCTGTAGAAGTGAAATCAGAACCCAATGCAGCATCTGCATCTCCAACCAAAGTAGAGATAAAAACCCAAGAGCCTAATTCCGAAAGCAAGGTCGTCGCAAGCGCTCAGCCTGAAGCACAGAAAGTAGAAATCCAAAAGCCCGAAATCAAAGAAGAGCCAAAAAAATCCGAAGTTAAAATAGAAAGTAAAAAGATTGAGCCTAAAGACGAAGCCAAAAAGCCTGAGAAAACGGATGTAAAAAAGCCAGAGCCTAAAAAAGAATTTGCAAAAGACGAGGTGAAAAAAGAACCTTCTAAAACCGAAATTAGAAAAGTCGAGCAAAAAGTAGAGCCTAAAAAAGAACCTGAAAAACAAGCAAAAGCAGAAGTTAAAAAGGAGCCAGCAAAAACGGAATCTAAAAAGGAACATGCGAAAGCTGAAGCCAAAAAAGAGCCAGCAAAACCTGAGTCTAAAAAAGAAGCTAGCAAGCCAGAGTCTAAAAGCGAGAGCGTAAAGGCTGGCGTTGCAGCAAAGAGCACCAGCACCAGCGTGGCAAATGGCAGTTATGTACAGGTTTTCGCATCCAATGCCTACGATCCAAACGGGTCTGATACCAAAAAAATCACCAAAAAAGGCTACAGCCCAATTGCGCTGCAAACTCACGTCGGCAGCAAGAGCGTGACTAAAATTTTAGTCGGACCTTTCGAGGGTGAGGCGCTACAAAAGGCGCTTAGCGATATGCGCAGCATCAATAGCGGAGCGTATATCTACCGAGTGAAATAGTGGACAGATTCGCGGTTTTCGGCAACCCGATTGCCCACTCTCTCTCGCCGCTACTTCATAATTACGCGATAAAATTTCTAGCCTTAGACGCCTACTACGGGCGAGTTTTGCTGCAACGCGGTGAGGAGCTGCGAGCTAAATTTGAAGCCTTAAGGCTTACGGGCGCGAACGTGACCGTGCCTTTTAAGCTTGACGCATTTAAAGCATGCGACATCCTAAGCGAGGCGGCTAAGCAGATCGGCTCGGTAAACACCATGGTGCTAAAAAGCGACGCGCTACACGGTTTCAACACCGATGCGCAGGGGTTTTTCTGCGCGATCTTGGGCTTTGGTGAGATTCGCAATGCGCTTATTTTAGGCGCGGGCGGCACGACGCGAGCGATCGGCTACGCGCTAGGCAAAAACGGCGTGAAATTCGACATCCTAAACCGCAGCGCAAAGGATTTTAACTTCGGCTGCGAGGAGTTTTTTACCTATGAAAATTTCAAATCCAAAGACTACGATCTGATCGTCAATGCCACCGGCGCGGGGCTCAAAGATGACGCGCTGCCTGCGCCCGAGGGGGTAATAGATGAAATTTTATCCCGCGCGAAATTTGCTTTTGACGCTATCTACGGCAAGCAGACTCCGTTTTTGCAAGCAGCGCGCGCAAAAAATCTGACCGTAAAAGACGGCAAAGAGATGCTGATAAATCAAGGCGCGCTTGCTTTCAATCTTTTTTTCAGCGGCAAATTCGACTTATCAGAGATTGCAGCGCTGATGAGCCGTGCTGCAAATTTGCGCTAAATCGACTCTTAGGCTTTTCAATTATACGTCCAGTCTAATGAAATGCTTTAAATTTTTGCATCGAGTTAATTATACGTTCTTAAATTTTATATCGTGTAGCTTTGGGCGTTTGATTTTAAAATTCTTACGGTTTGCTTTCAGCTGAACCGTGTTAATTTGCCTGTAAAAAATTCTATTAAAAATCGCTACGAATTAAGCACAAAGATGCTTGGCAAAACCTCGCATATTTTTCTACTTGCTTCTTGATATGTTCTATTTTAAAATTTTATGACAAATCTAAACTAAAATTTTGTGCAGTTTAAGTAAAATGCGATCGGTTGTGAATTATGCGGTAGAAACTTTATTTAAGTGTGGTGGCGCAAAAACTCATTTATTAAAAAGATAAAATTGCTACCAAAATTTCAAAATTTAAAGCTAAATTTTAATTAATTGTTATACAATAAAAAATATAAACTAATAATTGCTAAAGGTTAAAATTTGATGTTTTTCGGCAAAATTTTAAAATTTTACGCGCACGGATTTGCTTCTATGAAGCTTGGCAAAACGCTGTGGGCGGTGATTTTGATCAAGCTATTTATAATTTTCGTGCTACTGAAATTTTTCATTTTCGACGAAAACTTGGATTCTAAATTTAAAACCGATCAAGAAAAAATCGATTTCATCTATAAAAATTTGACTAAGGAGTAGGAATGCAAGAGCTTGCTAGCGTGGATTGGTCGAGGGCGCAGTTTGCGCTCACGGCGCTTTATCACTTTCTTTTCGTGCCCCTAACGCTGGGGCTTAGCTTTATCGTGGCGTTTATGGAGAGCCTATATGTCGCGACCGGTAAGCAGGAGTGGCTCAAGATCACTAAATTTTGGCTGCGCCTTTTCGGTATAAATTTCGCCATCGGCGTCGCGACCGGCATCATAATGGAGTTTGAGTTCGGCACCAACTGGGCGAATTACAGCTGGTTCGTGGGCGACATCTTCGGCGCGCCGCTTGCGATCGAGGGCTTGCTCGCGTTTTTCTTAGAAGCTACCTTCTTTGCGGTAATGTTCTTCGGCTGGGGCCGCGTAAGCAAGAAATTTCATCTTCTCTCGACCTGGCTCGTGGCGATCGGATCAAATTTAAGCGCGTATTGGATCCTAATTGCGAATGCTTGGATGCAAAACCCTGTTGGTACGAGCTTTAATCCAGATACGATGCGCAACGAGATGAGTAATTTTTTAGATATTGCGCTATCTCACTTCGGAGTGGCTAAATTTTTACATACCGTTGGCGGTGGCTACATTACCGCGGCGCTTTTTGTGCTTGGAATTTCGGCGTTTTATATGCTAAAAGACAAAGACTTCGCGCTTGCTAAAAAAAGCTTCATCGTAGCGGCAAGCTTCGGTATGTTAAGTTCGCTTTTCGTGCTATTTAGCGGCGACGAGAGCGCCTATCAGGTCGCGCAAAAGCAGCCGATGAAGCTTGCGGCGATGGAGGGACTGTATAAAGGTGAAGTAAACGCAGGCATCGTTGCGGCGGGAGTTTTAAATCCGAGCAAAACCGCGGGAGACGATAAAGAGCCGTTTTTGTTTGAGATTAAAGCACCTTATGCGCTAGGGCTGATGGCTACGAGAGGGCTTGATAATTTTACTCCGGGCATCGATGATCTGGTATTTGGAAACGAAAAATTTGGCATCGAAGGCGCGGATAAAAAGATCGAAAAAGGCAAAATCGCCCTGCAAGCGCTAAAGGATTATAAGGTCGCCAAAGACGCCAATGATACCGCTGCAATGCAGCAGGCGCGCGAAATTTTATTCGGCAACCAAAATATGCAAAATTTAGGCTACGGCTACTTTGATGATGCGAAGCAGATCGTCCCTCCGGTGGCGCTTACATTTTATAGCTTCCACGTTATGGTGGCTTTGGGAAGCTATTTTATCTTGCTATTTTTCGTGACGCTATTTTTGGCGATGCGAAAGAACCTCGCCGAATACAAGAAAATTCTATGGCTTTGCGTTTTTAGCATCCCTCTGGGATACGTCGCGTGCGAGGCGGGCTGGATCGTAGCCGAAGTAGGGCGCCAGCCGTGGGCGATACAAGATCTCATGCCGGTGGGCGTCGCAGCTACTAGCCTGGCGGGAACGAACATAATGATCTCGTTTATGCTCTTTGCCGTTTTATTTACGGTTTTATTCATAGCTGAGATAAAGATCATGCTAAAACAGATAAAGATAGGATTTTAAGATGCACGAAATTTTTCAAATTTATTGGTGGTGCGTGGTTTCGCTTCTGGGCGGAATTTTGGTTTTTATGCTCTTCGTGCAGGGCGGTCAAACGCTGCTTTTTACGCTGGCAAAGAATGAGACCGAGAAGGATTTTATAATAAATTCCATCGGCAAGAAATGGGAGCTTACGTTTACTACGCTCGTTATGTTCGGCGGAGCGTGCTTTGCGGCGTTTCCGCTATTTTATGCGACCAGCTTCGGCGGGGCGTATTGGGCGTGGATGGCTCTGCTTTTTTGCTTCATAATCCAAGCCGTCGCTTACGAATACAGAAAAAAGCCCGATAATTTCTTGGGTGCTAAGACCTATGAAGCCTTTCTTTTCATAAATGGCTCGCTGGGTACGATCCTGCTCGGTATCATCGTCTCGACGCTTTTTAGCGGCAGCGAGTTCGCGCTGGGCGATAATAATTTCGTGCAGTGGAAAAACCCGGCTCGCGGACTTGAGGCGCTAGCAAATCCGTTTAATTATATCTTGGGGTTTGCGCTATTTTTCTGCGCTAGAACGGGAGCGAGCTTATATTTGATGAACAATATCGCCGAGCCCGAAATGATCGCCAAGCTCAAAGCTTCGCTTAAATTTAACGCTAGCGCGTTTTTGGTTTTTTTCATCGCGTTTTTGGCGTGGGTCTTGCTAAAGCAGGGCTATGCAGTCGGCGCCGGCGGCGTCGTAAGCCTCGAGAGCTTCAAGTATCTGCACAATTACCTAAGCCTGCCTGCGGCGCTAATCTTGCTGCTACTGGGCGTTGTGCTGGTGCTGGTGGGGATATTCAAAGGCACATTTACAAGCAGCGTGCGCGGGATATTTTCCTACGGCGTGGGCGTCGTATGCGCGGTAACGAGCGTATTTTTGATTCTGGGTCTAAACAACACGGCGTTTTATCCGTCAAATTTCGACCTGCAAAGCTCGCTTTCGATAAGCAACGCAAGCTCGAGCCTCTATACGCTTAAGACGATGTTTTACGTGTCGTTTTTAGTGCCTTTCGTGCTGGGTTACATCAGCTATGTTTGGCGCGCGATGGATGCAAAAAAGCTTGATAAAGAGGGGCTTTCAAACGAGCATTATTAGGCGCGCCCGCTCCAGCATGACTTCCGCACGCCGTGTGGCGGCGAGGCTGTACTCTTGTGTGCGGCACTGCGTGCTTTTGCGCTTAGTTAAATTTCATATCGGCGGCGCTTTTTATGCGACGCATTTATAAAAAATTTTAAGGATTAAAAATGATCAAATCTTTAGTTTTCATCGCGATTTGGATGATCTTGCTCGTAGGAAGCTATAAATTTATAAAGCTAAACATCGCTCATCACGAAAAAAGAGAGCAGTAAAATCGTAGAAATTTTAAAAGCTAGCGACCCGGGATTTTGCTTTAAATTTAGAAAGCGAAGTCTAGGGCCGCAAGATACGGGCGAAATTTTATCTAGCCCTTGTAATCGATATTTTTTTCAAACTCTTTAAGTCGCATATGGATTGAGCGAAGCTCCGTTATCGTCGTCCAGTTATTCATAAAAATACTAAAACTACCGCGCACTTGATTAAAAGCATTGCTTACCTGAACCATAACTCCAAGCGTAATTACCTTAGTAAATAACCCAGGACCCATTATCAAGTAAGGTACGATCATTAGAAACTGCGAAAATGAGTTGAACCACATATCAAAATAGCAGTAATGCAGATACAGTTTAAAATAGTTATATTTGATCTTATCAAATAACGAAAGAATTTTTTCCTCGCTTGCGTAATTTATCTTATCCTCCTCCGCAAAAACAAGTTCTTTTCTAAAGGCCGCCTCGACCTTTTGATTGTTGTATTCCAGTCTCGGTAGATACCAGCCAACCAGCCAAGAAATTATTAGTCCACCGATGCTGATTGCAAGTGCAATCCAAACAAGTGAGCCCGGAATTTTTTTTAGAAATTCAAAAGGAACATTGCTACTAAGCCCCCATAGCACAGGTATGAATGCAAACAGTGTCATAGCTGCCGAAAGCACTCTCGTACCCATTTCCTCGATAGTTCTTGAGAAGCGAAAGATATCTTCTTGGATACGTTGCGAGCTTCCCTCGATATCTTTGCCTACCTTTTTCCAGTATGAAAAATAAGAAAAGGTCATCGCTTCCCGCCATTTAAATGTCCAAATACGAGCCGCATATCGTTCTGAAATCGCAGAGACTACGTAGGGCATCGCTATCCATAAAAAAACTTTCATCTGTGTATAGAAATCATTTAGTGTATGACGATCTATGTTTTGGCACATATCATAAAACGCGCGGTACCATTCGTTTATTCTCACATTTAAGGTAGTTTGATACCAATTAATCGCAATTAGAAAAAATATTCCCGAATATGCCCAAAATGCCCATTTTTTGTTTTTAAAAAATGAAGCAAACATCAACGCTCCTTTGGATTTAAAATCGCCGTAAATAGCCTATCGCTTAGCATTTGTGCGGCTTTTTGCACGTCCGCGCTTTTTACTGCGTTTATGCTTGCCGCGTAGCTCTTTTCGTCGTAGAGCGGATAACCGTAAAGCTCGTGCGCAGTGATATTAGCAAGCCAAAAATCATTCGTCTGTGAAGCCCTTTTGGTCGATAGAATTTGCGCTTTTTTGAAATTTGCCAGCTCGCTATCTTTTGCGCCCGAGTTTTCAATCTGCTTTAAAATTTCACTCACGCTTGCTGCAACCGCACGGGCATCTTTCGGCTCAGTAGAAAACGATACGTTCAAGCTCGCTGCGATTTGTGGTTCACGCACATAGGCGCTATGCACCATCGCCGAGTAAATTTGTCCGCGCGCCTCGCGGATCTGCTCGACGATACGATTGCTTAGCACGCTTTTTAGCGCTTGAAATTTATAAGTGTCTGCAAAGTCGAAATTTTGCAGCTCATAGTTTGAAAAAATCATCCGAACTTCGCTTTTATCACTATCGCCGTAATCTTGCACAATCTCGCCGCTAGAAGTATTTAGCATCAAAGTTTTAGGCGTAGCGCTGCTTGTACCGGACTTTAGATTGCCGATATATTTGGCTAGAATTTGTTTTGCGCGCGCAGGCTCAAAATCGCCGCTAAGCACAAAGATAAAATTTCCGGCACCTGAAAAAATTTCATCCGCATCGCGCTGTAAATCGGCAAGATTTGCGCTCTTTAAGTCATCTACGCTAAGCGGCTGCTTGCGAGCCATATCTCCTGAATATAGCGATTTTAAAATTTGCTCGCCGAATTTAAATTCCGCCGTCTCGTCTCGTAGTGCAATCGCCGAAAGTGCGTCGGTTTTGTATTTCGTAAGCGAGCTTGCATGAATTAGCGGCTCGCTAAATCTTGCGTAAAGTTCGCGCGCCATCGCCTCCAGATCCGCCCCTGCGCCTCTAAAACCGCAGTCCGCGTCATCCATCCTAAATCTTAGCTTATAATCAAATTTTGAGGTCAAGCGTCCCGCCTCGTATTCGTTTAGCTCGCCTATGGTGCCCGAGTTTAGCAGCGAAGTTAAAATTTCACCACGAGCTTTGCCGAAATGCGCATAGCCGCCTTTTTTAACGGCTGCGAGGGCGATTTTATTTTTCTCGCTTTTAAGGGGCTTTAAAATTACCTTCGCGCCGTTTTTAAACTCCAAAATTTCAGTGCCGCTAGCGCCTTTTTGTGCTTTAAATTCCGCCTCTTTTAAATTTGCTCCCGCAAGTTGCTTGGAAGCAAGCTTCGAAGCAGCGAAATTAAACGGCACCGCTTTTTCGTAGAGCAGCTCCGCATCTTTTTGGCTAATGCCCAAATCCTTTGCCGAGATAATCTCTGTAAATCTCGCTCCATCCGTTATCTGAGAGAAAAATTTATTAACATCTGCTAGCGTTATTTCTTCTAAGGCCTTGAGGCTTAGATCGTACTCGTCTTGCTTACTAAGCTTTACATTGCCGTTTTGTACGAAATCAAGTAGTGCCCCTATTTGCGCACTTTGTGTATCGTTCTTAAGCAGATCGGCTTGCACTTGATGTTTAAATTCCGCCTTAACGCTATCAAAATCGTCATTGTTAAATCCGTGTTCGCGTACCCCTTTGATCGCGCTAAAAAGACTACTTAGCGTGGCGTTGGCGTCGAAATTAAAAATATTCGCGCTTATGCTGTATAGTCTGCGGTTTTTAAACAGATCGTCCGAGCCGAAATAGGCTTTAAGCGGAATTTTGGCATTCACATTCATCGCGTCGTATCCAAGCTCCATCAGCCTCGATACGTAGGCTTGCAGCCACTCATTTTTAAGTGCACCGTAGCTTCTTAACGGCTCATATTTGCCTGCGTAAAGCACGCTAGCGACATTAGCGCCGAGCTCGGGCTCTACGGTGCTTGCTAGCCCGCCTTCAAATGGGTGCAGGCTAAGATCACGCGGGATTTTTTCGCCGTGCGCAGAAAGAGAGCTAAAATTTTGCTTGATTAGGTTTTTAATCTGCTCAATGTTTACGTCGCCCACGACTATGATGCTAATGGCGCTAGGAAGGTAGTTACGCGCATAGAATTTTTTTAGTTGCTCGCCGGTGGCGCCTTTGATGATTTCATTTTGTCCGATCGGAAAGCGTCTGGAAAATATGGAATTAGGGTATAAATATGTGGCGCGCTTTTCATAAAAGCGCCTCTCAAAGCCTTTTTTTGCTTCTTCTAATATGACGCCTTTTTCCTTTTGCGTTTCGTTCTCGTCAAATTTTACGCCGCCCGCATAGTCGCGCAATACCAAAAATACGTCCTTCAGCGTCTCATCGCTTACTTGGGACTGGATGTTGTAGGTGGTATTTTCAAAGCCAGTCTGTGCATTGAGATCGGCGCCGAATTTTACTCCCAAGCGCTGCAGGGTATGGACTAGTTCGTTTTTATCAAAATGTTCGCTGCCATTGAACGCCATATGCTCGACGAAATGCGCAAGACCCTGTTCGTCGTCATTTTCATCGACACTGCCCGCGGCTACGTTTAGGTAAAAAAGCGCGCTATTTTTCGGCACGTCATTTTTGAGGATATAAAATTTCACGCCGTTTGCCAGCTCGCCGTGCACGACGCTAGGATCGAGCTTAAGTGGCGCGTCCGGGTTGGTATCTGCGGAGTAAAGGCTCAAAGAGCAAAGCAGGGTGGCGATAAAAAATATAAACTTTTTCATAATTGTCCTTGGATTTAAAAACTTGCGATTGTAACAAAAGCTAGTTTAAAGTATGATTTTGCGAGCTTTGTTATGGGTAAAATTTTGCCAAGGATTTGGGATTTTACTCGCGGTTTTGAAATTTTACTTGCAGAATTGAGAGGAATGGAATTTTTGGAATTTTTGGAATTTTTGGAATTTTTGGAATTCCGCCGCCGCAACTTAAAATTTTGGCAGCGGAATTTAGAAAGCTTCGCGAGCTTTAATAGCCTGCGCAAGGCTAAATTTAAACTTTACGCAGTTAGAATTTGTACGCCCGCGCGAAGAATTTTACAACTTATAGTTTGCTTGCGTTTTTGTCTAGATACTCTGCGACGCCCTTAGGATCTGCTTTCATCCCTGCGTCACCTTTGTGCCAGCCTGCAGGGCAGACCTCGCCGTGCTCGTTCGTAAATAGCATCGTATCGACCATTCTTAGCATCTCGTCGATATTTCGGCCTAGCGGTAGGTCGTTGATGACGGCGTGACGGACGGTGCCATCTTTGTCAAGCAGGAAGCTGCCGCGAAGCGCTACGGCATTGCCGAACAGCACGTCGAAGCTGCGTGCGATATCTTTTGTGATATCCGAAACTAGCGGGAACTGCACTTTGCCGATACCGCCTGCATTTACTGGAGTATTTTTCCATGCAAGATGCGTAAATTCGCTATCGCAGCTAACGCCGATAACTTCGATACCCTTGGATTTGAAATCTTGATATCTGTGATCGAATGCAATGATCTCGCTTGGGCAGACGAAGGTAAAATCTTTTGGATAAAAGAATACGACCGCGCCTTTTTCGCCGATATTTTTATAGAGGTTGAAATCCTCAACTATTTCGTTGTTGCCTAAAACCGCAGTTGCCGTAAAATCAACGGCTTTGTTGGTTACTATCATTTGTTTCTCCTTGTTAATAAAATTTATGATGGCGATTATACATTTTAAAACTTTAGATTTGCTGAAATTTGATGAAATTTTTTATATAATAAAATTTATTTGTTTGATAATATTAAATTTTATCATTTTTTAAATTTAGTATGTTATCATCGCACTTCATTTTTTGATAAAGGAGAAAAAATGGCTGTAAAAATTACCGATATTTGCATTAGCTGCGGCTCATGCATCGACGAGTGCCCGGTAAATGCGATCGTGGACGATAGCGATAATCCAAGCGGCGAGGATAGCTACTACGTATATGCCGATAAATGCGTCGAGTGTGTAGGCTACAACGACGAGCCGGCTTGCGCTAGCGCCTGTCCGACCGACGGTTGTATCGTCTGGAGCGACATCGTAGCGGGTCAACCTAGCAGGGATAGTATAGGTGCGGATCTACGCAGCGGAGATACCCCGGTATTTGCTTAGCAGATAAAATTCCGCGATCAAATGCGCGGAATTTTAATTCATTCAATCCTTAAATAAATTTTAACCTATTTTTCGATACAATCCGCCTTTCACTTTAAGGAGATTATATGCAGCAAACGCTTTCTATTATTAAGCCTGATGCCGTTAAAAAGGGCGTTATCGGCAAAATTATCGATCGCTTTGAAAACCACGGATTAAGAATCGCGGCGGCTAAAAAACTATGCCTAAGCGCCGAAGATGCGGGTAAATTTTATGAAATTCACAAGGATCGCCCTTTTTATAAGGATCTGATTGAGTTTATGACTAGCGGCCCGGTGGTCGTAATGGTGCTAGAAGGCGATGATGCCGTAGCTAAAAATCGCGCGCTAATGGGCGCTACCGATCCAAAAAAAGCCGATAAAGGCACTATCAGAGCGGACTTTGCGGACAGCATCGACGCTAACGCCGTTCACGGCAGCGACAGCTTAGAAAATGCAAAAACCGAGATCGCATTTTTCTTTGCAAAAAGAGAAATTTGCTAAGAGTGCCGCGTGAAGATCGCTTTTGCTAAAATTTCCGCATCGCCCGTGCCGTTTGAAATTTCGAGGGACGGACTTAAGCTTAGCGGAAATTTAAAACGAAAAGACTCTAAGCTTATCGAGTGTAAGGGCGAAATTAAAGGCAAAATTCCATACATTTGCGACCGCTGCGGCAAAGAATTTGATCTTGACGTAAACGAGAGCATAAATTTGCTTTTAAGCGAAGGCGTTTTTAACGACGAAAGGCACGAGAGCTTAGACGTTATGGAGTTTTTCGGCGCCGAAGTTGATCTGGATGAAATTTTAAGAAGCGAAACGGAAGCTTTCAAAAGCGACTATTTTTATTGCGAAAAATGCAAGAACTAAATTTATAAAGGAGAAAAAATGGCAGTTCCAAAGCGAAGAGTTAGTAAAACTCGTGCGGCGAAAAGACGCACTCACTACAAAGTGACCCTTCCGATTCCCGTCAAAGATAAAGACGGAAGCTGGAAAATTCCGCATAGAATAAACAAAACTACGGGCGAATATTAATCCGATGATTTCCGTTGCTATAGACGCGATGGGCGGTGATTTCGGCTGTGAGCCGATAATAAACGGAGTCGTAGATGCGCTGCGAGAGCGTAAATTTAATGCGTTTTTGGTAGGCGACGAAGCGCAAATCAAGCCTTTTATTCCACAAGATCAAGGCTTTGAGAAATATATCACTTACGTAGCTGCAAGCGAAGTTTTCGAGATGAAAGAGGGCGCAACCGACGCTCTCAAACGCAAAGAGAGTAGTATTTTTAAGGCGGTCGATTTGGTAAAAAGCGGCACTTGCAAAGCCGTGGTATCCGCAGGACACAGCGGCGCTACGATGAGCCTTGCTACGCTTCGTATAGGAAGGCTGAAAGGTATTTTACGCCCGGCAATTGCTACGCTGATGCCAAATTCCATAGGTGGACGCACGCTCGTGCTGGATGTGGGCGCTTATGTGGATTGTAAGCCTGAGAATTTGTTTCAATTCGCGATTATGGGCGAAGCATACGCCAAGGAGATTATGGGCCTAAACGCACCGCGCATCGGCTTATTATCCAACGGCGAGGAGGACAGCAAGGGCAACGAGGTAACAAAAGAAACCTTTCATATGCTTAAGAAGATGCAAAATTTTATCGGTAATGTCGAAGGCAATCAAATTTTTGACGGCTCCGTGGATGTCGTAGTTTGCGACGGATTTATCGGCAATATTATGCTAAAATCCAGCGAAGGCGTCGCAAGCGCTATCGGCAAACTTATTAAAAACGAAACGAAAAAATCCCCGATCGCCATCGCAGGCTCCATCTTGATGAAGCGCGTCTTTAAAATTATCAAAAAAAGTACGGATTATGACGAATACGGCGGCGCGCCACTTTTAGGCGTCAAAGAATGCGTCATCATAAGCCATGGCAAAAGCACTCCGAAAGCCGTTAAAAACGCGATCTTTCAGGCGCTTAAATTTGCAGATTCTAAAATCAACTCCGCGATAGAAAGCGAAATTTCTTCAAACGAGCAAAAATGAAAAAAGCCTCGATGATCTCGATCGCAGCATACGCGCCGAGTCAAATTTTAACTAATTTCGATCTTGAAAAAATGGTTGAAACGAGCGATGAATGGATCGTCAAGCGCACAGGCATTCATGAGCGCCGCATAGCAAAGGGCGAGAGTACTAGTGATCTGGGCGCGAAAGCGGCGTTAAAGGCGATCGAGCGTAGCGGCTTGCAAAAAAACGAGATCGATGCAATAATATGCGCCACGATCTCGCCCGATTACTTCTGTATGCCCTCGACTGCGTGCGTCATAGCAGATAAACTGGGCTTAAATTTCGGCATCACGGCATTTGATATAAATGCCGCCTGTACGGGCTTCATCTATCTTTTGGAGCTCGCAAAATCCCTCATTGAAAGCGGCGCTAAAAAACACGTGTTGATAATCGGCACGGAAAAGTTAAGCTCGATAGTCGATTGGAGCGACCGCGCTACGTGCATACTTTTCGGCGACGGCGCAGGCGCTGCGATTATCGCGGCACGCGACGATAACGAAATCATCGACATTCATACAGCTAGCGACGGCAGTAAGGGCGATCTTCTCATCACCGCAGCCCCGGGTAGCGTCAATCCACTCAGCCAAAAAATCATCGACGAAAAGCTGGGCTTCATGCAGATGGCCGGGCGCGAGGTCTTTAAAATCGCGGTACCGACGCTTAGTAACGACGTCGTGGAGATTTTGGCGAAAAATAAAATTTTGCCCGAGCAGGTCGATCTTTTCATCCCGCATCAGGCAAATTTACGCATCATCGAGGCGGTTAAGGCGAGACTAGAATTTAGCGACGAGCAGTGCGTGCTTACGATCGGCAAATACGGCAACACGAGCTCGGCGTCGATCCCGATGGCAATAAATGACGCTTACGAGAGCGGCAGGCTCAAAAACGGCTCGCTCATGCTACTTGATGCGTTCGGTGGCGGCTTTACGTGGGGCAGCGCGCTTTTAAAATTCGGTGGCAATAGTATAAACTAGCGCTTTTTAAATTTTATTGATCTTTGAATTTCGCCATATTTAAGAGTTAAAATTCCAAGCTTATTTACAAAACTAATTTCAAATTTATATTTATTCCGAGTTAGGTTTCAAAATTTTAAAATGAAGCGTTTGCGATTGAAAGCATATTATAATCTTGCGCAGTTAACATATCGGCTTCTGCGTGAGATAGTAAAACGACGTTAGTCTTAGGTCTGCTGCTTTTTGGTGACGGGCTTTTAGAATATAAAAGAAATCAAATATGCAATAGCTTAAATGGGTGTTAATTTCAGCTGATTCTATACATTAACGGCTTGTAATTAGCTGCAAAGCTCGGCAAGTATTTTTACGGCGGCGTATGGTGGATCTTTTGAGCGACCTACACATAGGCTGTAGAATAAAATTCAAATACCAAAACGCTCACAACAGCAAGCATCAAATTGCCTTAGATTTGAAATTTAGCATAAACGCTAGTAAATTTAATCAAATACCGCAAACGAGGCTATAAAGGATCGCTATGCCATGAGTGCAGGAGCGTCCTATCTATATTGGGTTCGTTAAAACCTCCAGTTATCCCATCTCTCCGCTATACAATATGCTCTAAAAAAGGATAGGATATTAAAATTATCCCTGTGTAGATAGCGGCGAGCCGGAGGGCGTGCTCACGTCAGCTGCAGACTAAAGCGGTCAATGCACTTAGCTTTAGTGTGAAAGCTACAGCGATTATAGGTTTTGATGATATGCCTAGCTCAATGTCATTGTAAGCATTGAAAGATTTTAGCACGAAATGTTATCTCGCAGTTATGGATGACAGTTATTAAAGCATATTATTGGGGCAATTTTTTATAAATTTTAAGTTCAAATTCCATTCGGATAAAATTTCGATTTATTTTTCAGAAAGCGATCTGGAATTATCTAAAATTCCTCCGCTAGCTTGGACTATCTAGAGTTTTGCTCGTGCGCCAGGTTTAAAATTTTAAATAACGTAAAATCCCAAATTCTCGTGCTTAAGGATAATTTTTTTGATCTCTTTTAGTAAGCTGAGCGAGGCTTCGATTTCTACGCGGCGGGTGCTGACACTCTCGACGTTTGCGCCTACGCTTACACCTTTTGCGAGGGCGTATTTATAGATGAAATCAAACATCTCTGCGCACAGCGCTGTTGAACTTTGCAAAATATCGACGCTGCTTTGTAGCCGTTGCTGCAAAAAATCTGGCACCGAGATGCCAAGCCATTTCATAAACTCAAGCGTCTTTAGGCTACCGCACGGCGTGAAAGTAAAGATTATAGGCACCCTTTTGCACTCCAAAGCGGCGTAATCGTCGATGAAATCTTTGGCATTTTGCACATTATAAACCGCCTGAGTGATAAAAAATTCGCATCCGTCTGCAGTCTTCTCTGCGATTTTAAGGTGCTCGTCGCGGCTCTTTTCATGGCGTTCAGGAATGCAGATGCCGCCTAGGCAAAGATGCTGCGCTACAAGTCGCTTGATCTCGTAGGCGCGACTTAGATGCAGTTTGCATTCTTCGTTTTTAGAGCTCGCCCCCACGAAAACACCCAGCCCGCTTGCGGCATGCCTTAGAATTTCGCAAAATTCCGCCTCGTCGTATTTGCCTACCGCGCGGTAGATGATCGCTTCTTTATCGGTGTGTAGATACTGCGTGTAATAGCGCGCAGGATCGATCGTATGCACAAAAGGGAAGGTCCGCTCATCTTTCGTGCGCGCGCTTTCATCTTGTAGATCGTAGATGACGATGCCGTCGCATTCGCATTCGCTTAGGCGTTGCGACCACGCCGTACCCAGGCGCTCGAGCTCGTCTTGAGAGGACGTGATTTTAGGCGGAACGATGCCGTAGAGCAAAATTCCGCTTTTTCCGTTTCTAATTTTTTCTTTTAACACTTGCCATTCCTTGATTTTTCGCGCATTTTAGCAAATTTAAATTTAAAAATTTAAATGATATAATGCCGAGCAAATTGCAAATTTAAGGAACGCAATGAAAACGCTTCAAGAAAATTTAAAGCTTTTTTATCTGGGGCTCGAAAACAGCGAGCCGTTTTTGTATAAAAACAAGGATCTGACGACCCACGCGCTTATCATCGGAATGACCGGCAGCGGTAAAACTGGACTTGGCATCACGCTGCTAGAGGAAGCCGCGATCGATAATATCCCATCCATTATCATCGACCCGAAAGGCGATCTGACAAATTTAGCTCTTACTTTTCCGCAGATGAGGGCTGAGGATTTTGAGCCTTATATCGACGAGGCCGAGGCACAAAATAAAGGTCTTAGCGTGCGCGAGTACGCCGAGCAGACCGCAAATACTTGGCGCGAGGGGATCGAGGGCTCATATCAAGACCTAGCGCGGGTAGAGCTTTTGAAAAATAGCGCCGATTTTAGAATTTATACGCCCAAATCAAGCGCGGGTCTTGGCATCAGCCTACTGAGCGACTTTGAAGCGCCGAAAGGCTTAAACGAAGAGGATTTGAATAACTATATCGGCGGTATCGCCACTAGCGTGCTAAGCCTCGCAGGGATTAGCAGCGACAATCTAAGCTCGCCGGAATTTTTGCTGATCAGCCAAATTCTGTCCTATCATTTTAACAAAGGCGAGGGGGTGAGCGTGGTGGATCTCATCGCGCAGATCGGCAACCCGCCATTCGATAAAATCGGCGTTTTCGACGTTAATACCTTTTTTCCGAGCGATAAGCGAATGGCGCTTGCGATGAAGATTAACGCACTCATCTCAAGCCCGAGCTTTAAGCTTTGGTGCGAGGGCGAGCGGCTAAATATCGCTAAGATGCTATTTGATGAAAACGGCAGGGCGAGAGCGAATATATTTTCCATCGCGCATCTAAACGACGATGAGAGGATGTTTTTCGTCACGCTGCTTTTGGGCGAGA
Source organism: uncultured Campylobacter sp. (assembly GCF_963518785.1). Lineage (NCBI taxonomy): Bacteria > Pseudomonadati > Campylobacterota > Epsilonproteobacteria > Campylobacterales > Campylobacteraceae > Campylobacter > uncultured Campylobacter sp. The sequence continues at coordinate 20,750 of NZ_CAUQKJ010000007.1, read as the reverse complement.
TGATCAAATGGATGCGCACCACCAGCGGCACCAGCTCGCTGCGCGCAGTACTTTATATGGATGAAATTTACGGCTTTTTTCCGCCAAACGGCAATCCGCCGAGCAAAACCCCGATGCTTACGCTGCTGAAGCAAGCTCGTGCATTCGGACTTGGCTGCGTATTATCGACGCAAAACCCGGTCGATCTCGATTATAAGGGGCTTAGCAACATCGGTACGTGGTTTATCGGGCGCTTGCAGACTGCGCAGGATAAGGAGCGCGTCATCAGCGGCTTAAGCGGTATCGGTTCAAATCCGATCGACAAAAGCGTACTTATGGAGAAAATTTCAAACCTCAAAAAGCGAAATTTTTTGGTAAAAAACATCAACGAGGACGTGCTGCGGGTAATCGAGACGCGCTTCGCGCTAAGCTATCTAAAAGGCCCTTTAAGTAACGAGCAAATTTCAAATTTAATGAAAGACAAAAAGGCTGAAATTTCGTCCGGCGCCGCTCAAGGCGTTAAATCCGCTGGCGCCGCCAAGCCCGTAGTTTCTGCTGAAATTTCGCAGCTTTACAGCTATGGCGCGAGCCTTGAGCTAAGCCCGTATCTTTATGCAAGCGCAAAGATGCGATTTTGCGACAAGGGAGTCGATTTTACGCAGCAGCGCACTTTTTTGCTTTCGCTTTCGGACGTAAGCGAAATAGATTGGAGCGAGGCCAGCACGCGAGAGGTTGCAAATTTAAGCGGACAGGAGCAAGCGGGCTCGCTCTACGGCGCGCTTCCTAGCTTCATTGCGGGAGCAAAAAATTTAAACGCTCAGCTTAAAAGCTTTAAGGAGTGGATCTACCGCAACGAAAAGTTAGAACTTTTTAGTGCGCTTGATCTGCTCTCAAAACCGGGCGAGAGCAGGGAGGAATTTTTTGTGCGCCTAAGCGATAAGGCGAATGAGGCTCTAGAGGCCAAAACCGACGAGATTACGGCTAAATTTGAGAAGGAAAAGGCGCGCCTTGAGGATAAAATTTTGCGCGCTAGCGAAAAGTATGAAAAGGAAAAGGGCGACGTGCTAAGTCGCGGGGTGGATGCGGCGCTAAACATAGGCGGAGCGATCTTAGGCGCGTTTTTAGGCCGCTCGCGCAGCGCCGGCAATATCTCCAAGGCAATCAGCGGCGCTAAGAGCGCGCATAAAATTTTAAATGAACGAAGCGAAGCCAAAAATGCCGAAAATAGCCTAAGCGCGCTACAAGAGGAGCTGGAGGTGCTTACGCAAAAATTTGAGGCTGAAGTGGACGCGCTAAAACAGAGCCTGGATCTAAAAAATATTAAACTCGAAACGAAAGAAATTTCGCCGAAGAAAACCGACATCTACGACGAGAAAATTTCGCTACTTTGGAAGAGCTAAAGGGAGAATTTTATGGATAAACTTAGTGAAATTTTAAATATCATATACGCCGCTCTCTGCGACCCTAGCTCAAAATATTTTCTAGGAGATGAGCATGGAATTCTAGGAAGCGGAATTCTTGGAATTTTATATAGGACATTTACGGCGCCGAATTTTTGGTGCTACTTTGCTGCGTATCTGATCGCCGCGATCCCCTTTGGGCTTTTGATCGGCAGATACTTAGGCGGCGTGGATATCAAAAGCGAGGGCAGCGGCTCCATAGGCGCCACCAACGTCCTTCGCGTCTTAAAAACTCGCGATCCGCAAAAAGCAAAAAAGCTCGCGATCCTCACCGTCGCCTGCGACGCGCTAAAGGGCGTCCTGCCGATACTGATTGCGCGTGCTTTGGGCTTTGATGAAAACGTGCTGTGGAGCATGGCTGTCTTTGCAGTGCTTGGGCATTGCTTTAGCCCGTATCTGAAATTTAACGGCGGCAAAGGCATTGCTACGGGAGCCGGCGTGCTTGCTTGCTTCATCCCTATCGAGCTTATCATCGCGCTTGCCGTTTGGTTTGTAGTCGGCAAGACGGTTAAAATTTCATCCGTAGCATCGCTTGCAGCGGCGCTTGCGCTAGTCGTAGCAAGCTACGTGATCCATCCGCAGATGCCCGCGATCAACACTCATGCGCCGATCTTTCTGATAGTTTTCATCGTATTTTACAAACACGCGCCGAATATCGCCAGGCTGCTTAAGGGCGAGGAAAAGCGCGTAGTATGATTAAAATTTTAATCGAAAAGCTGGAATTTGGCACGATAATTGGGACGCTAGATTTTGAGCGCAAGCGCGAGCAGCGCGTCTGGGTGTGGGCGAAGTTTGGAGCGGAGGAATTTATCGATTACGCGCGGGTTTGCGAATATATCAAAGCGGAGTTCCGCGAGAAAAAATTTCGCCTCGTAGAGGACGCGCTAAAATACTTCGCGCACGAGTTTCACTCAAAATTTCGATCGATGGATTATTTTTATATGAAAATTTTAAAGCCCGAAATTTTACAAGACGCGAGCGTCGGCGCAGAAATAGAGATAAAATTTTAAAATTTCTTTAAAAAATCTTGAAATTTTGCTTAAAATATGTTAAAATCGCCGCAAAATTTTAAGGCAAGGAAATTAAATGAGAATTTTAATAGTCGAGGACGAGGTGACTTTAAACAAGACGATAGCGGAGGGCTTGATGGAGTTTGGCTATCAGACGGATACTTCCGAGAGTTTTAAGGACGCAGAGTATTATATCGGCATTAGAAATTATGATTTGGTGCTAACCGATTGGATGCTAGCTGACGGCAACGGCATCGATCTCATCGCATTAGTTAAGCAAAAATCCGCGCGCACCTCTGTCGTCGTGCTATCTGCAAAAGACGATAAAGAAAGCGAGATCAAAGCGCTTCGCGCTGGCGCGGACGATTTTATCAAAAAACCTTTCGACTTTGATGTTTTAGTAGCGCGCCTTGAGGCTAGACTTCGCTTCGGCGGCTCAAATATCATCAAAATCGACGATCTCATCATCGATCCGGATGAGGAAAAGATCACATATCTAGGTCAAGAGATCGAGCTTAAGGGCAAGCCGTTTGAGGTGCTAACTCACTTGGCGCGCCACAGCGATCAGATCGTAAGTAAAGAGCAGCTATTAGATGCCATCTGGGAGGAGCCTGAGCTCGTTACGCCGAACGTCATCGAAGTCGCGATCAATCAAATCCGCCAGAAAATGGATAAGCCTCTAAATATCTCTACGATCGAGACCGTTCGCAGACGCGGATATAGATTTTGCTTTCCACAAAAAGCTTAAGAGTTCGCTTTGTAATACAATTAGCATCCGCTTCGTTGATGCTAATTGTCATTTTTTCGGTAATGCTCTATAATTATATGAGAATTACCATCTTCGAAACTCCCGTTCAAAATTTAATCCAAAGAGCACAAAAAATCGTAGAGGTCTCCGTGCCGCCTGAGAAAATTTCATCTTTTTTACAAGACGCATCCAGTGAATACGAAAGCAAAATCATCGAAAATGAAAGTATCAATAAGCCTAAATTTATTGAAAGTTCCGAGGGCGGCAGGAGCTATTTACAGCTGCACTACCCTTATGGTAAGGATAAAATTTTAAGTATCCGAGCCGACGTGAGCGTCTATGCAAACATCGTAAATCAAATACTCATCGACATAATTTTAGTAAATTTGACTATGATATTTTTGGTAGTGTTTTACGCAATGTTTCTCTCGCGTATGCTGCTGATGCCGATTAAGCTGATCAGTCAAAGGCTTGCTTCGGTAGATGAAAAATTTCTAAAGCCGATCGACGCAGCAGAAATTCCAAGCGAATTTAGCCCGCTTTCAAACAGCATAAACCGCCTGCTTGAGCGCATCGAGACTTTCATTATGTATCAAAAAGAGCTTTTTATCGGCATCGCGCACGAGCTTAAGACCCCGCTTGCGGTTATGAAAACCAAAAACGAAGTTACCCTCATCAAGCCGCGAGAGAGCGAGAAATATATCGAGGCGCTTAAAAACAATAATGATTCGATCGATAGTATGAATAAGATGATCAGCTCGATCCTAGAGATCGGGCGGCAGGAGGGGGCACAGTTCGAAGCGCCCGAGCAGACCGATATAATCGCCTATCTCAAGGAGCTCTGCGTAAATTTCACGATTTTAGCGCGCACGGCAGGCAAGGATTTGACGATGGATCTTAAGCCTGAACAGCTTGAAATTTCGGTGCAGAAAAGCCTCTTTATGCACGTGATTCAAAATTTTATCCAAAACGCCATAAAATTTTCTCCTGATGGCGAAAAAGTACTGATCGAGAGCGAAATTTCGGACGGAAATTTCATAGTGCGGGTCGCAAACAAAGGCGAGCCGCTTAACGAAGAGATCGATTATTTTGCCCCTTTTAAGCGCTATGGCGGCAAGCCGGGGGCGGGGCTCGGGCTATTTTTAGCCAAAAATGCTGCTCAAGCGATGGGCGCGCAAGTAGATCTTAAAAACGACAAAGGGCGCTCGCTAATTGTCGCGATTTTCAAACTTCCGCTAAAAAATTTAAGAAATAGCCCGAAATTCCGCTATTTTAAAACAAAATGAAGCTTTTTATGGTATAAACGCCATAAATTTTTTCGTAAGGTAAAATTATATGTCATTGTTGATTACAAAAGAATGCATCAGTTGCGACGCGTGCCGCGAGGAATGCCCTAATGAAGCGATTTTTGAGGATGAGCCGATATACATCATAGATGCCGATCGATGCTGCGAGTGCGTAGATGATTATTCAGAGCCCGCTTGCATCGTGGTCTGCCCGGTCGAGTGTATCATCACCGATCCCGATAATATCGAGACGGCGGACGAGCTGAAATACAAACACGTCCATATGGAAATTTAAATGCCCAAGCGCGTCGCAGTCATAGATCTGGGCTCAAATTCCGCCAGAGCCGTGATTTTTGAGCGTACTAGCAGGCTCGGATTTTTCATCTTGGCCGAGCACAAGATCAAGATCCGACTAGGCGAAGGCGCTTACGAAAACCGCGGAATTTTAACCACCGAAGCGATGCAGAAATGCCTGCTGGCGTTTAAAAAATTTAAAACCCTCGTATGCAATTACAAGGCCAAGCGCGTGCTTTGCATTGGTACATCCGCGCTTCGCGATGCGCCGAACGGAGCCGAGTTTATAAATCTCGTCCGCAAGCAAACGGGCATCACGATCCGCAAGATAGACGGGCAGACGGAGGCGTATCTGGGCGCTTATGCGGCGCAGAATTTGCTTAGCGACTTTTCCGAGGGCGTTACGCTGGACATCGGCGGCGGTTCGACTGAGCTTGCTTACATCAAAAACGGCAGGATAGAAAATAAAATTTCTCTAAATTTAGGCACGGTGCGGCTAAAGGAGCTGTTTTTTGACCGCGGCGACACAAAGGGGCTGGAGAAATACATAAACAGCGCGATCTCGCAGCTCGGCGCCGAGTTTCGCACGCAAAATTTAATCGTAATGGGCGGCTCCGCGCGAGCGCTCTCCGGCGCCGTGATGAGCCTGCAAAACCACCCGCTAAAGATCGTGCATAATTTCAGCTATGATTATGAAAAATACGCGCCGTTTTTTGCCAAGCTGATGAGCGCAAAGACGCTTGATTTGGCGAAATTCCCGATCAAAAAGGACCGCTACGACACGATCAGAGAGGGCGCCATCATCTTTGATAAGATCGTAAGGCGCCTGGGAGCGAAAAAGATCATCACAAGCGGCGTGGGAGTGCGTGAGGGGGCGTTTTTAAGCTCAATTCTGCGCGGCGCAAACCTGCCTAGAGGCTTTAATCCGAGCCTAAGAAGCCTCAAAGATCGCTTCGCTTCCGAGCCTAGCGAGGCTCCGAAGTTCGCAAAGGCGCTGTTTTGCGCGCTATCGCCTCTACACGGCTTGGGCGAAAAATATATTAAAATTCTGCAAACTGCGGCGTCGCTTTGCGAGATCGGGCGGGCGATCGGCTTTTATGCCAAGCACGAAACCAGCGCGGATATAGTGCTCGGCGGACTGAACTACCGCACGACACACAAAGAAAAAGCGCTCATAGCCGCGATCATCTCGATGCACGGCAAGCGTGAGCTGGGCGCTACGTTCGCGCTTTTGAGCGCGATTTTGCCGGACGCCGGCAAGCTTGCGTGGCTCAGCTACATTTTGGAGCTTGCGCGCCTTCTAAGCGAAAATGCGCTAAAAAATTTAGAATTTTGCTTTGAAAATTCCACTCTTAAAATCTCCGGCGCGGATAATTTGATAATGCTTAAAGGAAGCCTTAAAAAGCTCTCAAAGCCTGCAATTTTTGCGATAAAATTTCTTTAAATAGTGCCCCTACTTGTCGCGCAAGTTTAAGGCGGGCGAGTTCGTTTAATTTTATGAGCTTGAAGCGGGCGATAAATCCCTATCAATAGCGTTTTTTAAATTTTAATTCCATTCTCGGCTAAAGAATAAATGCTAAAAAATCCGTAGTCGGTGCGAACATAAAGGCGCTCGCCTGCGATTTCAATAGCAGCAGTTTTGACGCAGTGCTCGCACTCAAACTCGCCTAAGAGGCGAAAATCCTCCAAGCTGAATGCCTTAAATCCACCATAAAAATACGTAAGAAAGATTTGATCGTTTGCGGCAAACCTCATTACGCTTCTTGGCAAGCTTTTTGGTGCGCTTAGACGCTTTTTGCTTGCTACGTCCCAAAAATACAGCTCATCAAAGCCGTTATTTACGACCAAAATCGCGTCATTTTTGATAAGCCCCACGTTTAGGGAGTGGATATAGCCCACGTCGCATTCGATACGGCAAAGCTCGGCGAAGTCTTTTAGGCGGTAGAGCCTAGCGACATTTTTGCCGCCTTCATTCCCACAGGCTACGCAAATTTTATTGCCGAAACCTATAGCTTTCGCCGAAAAATCCGTTTTAAATTTTAGCTTCTTGTCGCTTCCGAAAGCTAAAATTCCATCCGTGCTGCAGGCTAGAATTTCGCCGTTGCCGCTTAGACTGGAGCTAAAGCCTCCTCCTGTGATACCCCAGGCCTCAAAAAGCCTGCTGAATTTCTCTCCGTCAAAAAGAAAGAATTCGTGGTCCAAATCAAGCACCAAGGCCTTTTTGGTAGCGGTCATTTTCCACGCTAAAATTTTTGGTAGTTCAATTTGCGCAAGAGTTTTTAGCTCGCTGTCCAACACGATTAAATAATCGCAGCCGTGCTCGTCAAAATTACATTTATAGACGTAAAATTTATCCTCAAACTCGGCAAATCCAAGCGCTCCGCTATATCCGCCGCCGATATAGGCATGCGCTAGTGCTTCGCCGAATTTCGCTTTTTTGTTTTCATAGATGAAGCCCTTTTTTAGGGCATCAACTTGCTTTTTTACGAAAGCTTTTTGCAAGTCATCGTGATTTGTGAATTCTTTAGAGCTCAGCCTTTCTTTGCCGTTTTGTAGCGTCTTTGAAATCAAACTAAGCCCTTGCGTTTGAAGTAGAATTTCTTTCTCGCCGTCGGTAAATTTTTTCATAGCAGCCCTCGGGTATAAATTTTAAGTCTAATTTTAGAATTTCAAAGCTTAAACTACGGGGCGCTGCAAAGCTGTTTAAAATCTACCGAGCGCTTCTTTGACGTGATCCTCCGCCATATCGATATTCCACATCGGCTCAAAGACGAGATCGATCTCCACCTCGCCGACGCCCTCCACGCTCTCGGCGCCCGCGCGCACCCATTCTAGCATCATCTCATGCAGCGGGCACGACTGAGTCGATAGCGTCATTGTGATCTTGGCGTTGTTTGCCTCGTCCACAGCTACGTCGTAGATGAGTCCCAGCGACACGACGTCAAAGCCCACCTCAGGGTCCACCACAGCGCGAAGCGCCTCGTAAATTTGCTCCTTCGTTACTTTCATTTTTCCTCTCCGAATTTTATGTAGTTAAAGATATTTACGATGTTGATTAGCACCAAAATTATACTTGCCGCTTGCAAGATCACCGCAGGCGTTAGCGCTCCGAAGCCCGCGCACGCAAGCGCTAAGGCGTTCGGCACGCAGGCTGCGTAGGCGATCTTTTTGATTATCATATCCTCAAGCATAGGGATTTTGCGCTTACCCACGAAGGGCGAGACGTAGTGGTACCAGATGAGAAAAGGCGCGATTTTATAAAGGTGCGCGACGATAAATGCGAACAAAAAGCCGTATAGCAGCCCAAATGCCGCCGCATCTGCGCGATCTGCAATCCAAAATGCCGCGCTAAATCCCAAAGCCGCCAGCGATATGTAGACGTTTAAATTCCAATAATCGATTGCTTTTCGCACCCGCCTAGCTAGGATATAGATCGCCTGAGCCGCAAAGCTCGCAAGCGCGGCAAAGGCGATGAAAATTCCAAAGTCTTTTAACAAAAACGGTCCCGCGAGCAGATACAGCGCCAGCGAAGCTTTTGCCAGCGCGAAGCTTAGATCGTGCGCCAGACTAAACATCGGCAGCAGCACGCACGCAGCGCCTACGATGACGAAAAATACAAAGCCCAACACGAAGTATATGTGATAGGATAAAATTTCCGAAAAATACACTCCAAAAATCTCCACGCCGCTAAGCGCTAGCACGAGCGCGAAGCCAAGGCTGATCCCTACGGCTAAAAACGCAGCCGAGATCGCAAGCGCTACGGCGGGGAAGCTCCATTTGGGCGTGCCGATGAAGCTTAGCGCGTAGCAGATCGTAAAATAAAATAGACTAAGCAGTAAAACGGCGCCGCCTGCGTGCATCAAAGGGATGCTTGAAAGCAGCAATCCCGCGCTTAGCAGAGCCACGCCCGCGCCGTAGGCGAGGAGATTTAAAAACGCAAATTTGACGGTGAAAAATTCCTTTTGGATGATGACCGAAGTAAGCTGATAGAGCGCTCCGATGATTATGCTGATTACGAATCCGAGCAAAAATACGTGAAAAAAGCTCGCCGTCTGCGGCGCCTGGATCGCGCCGAAATCGGCCTTTAAAAAGCTCGCCGCGCTTAGCAGCAAAAAGATAAAGCCGCAGATGAAATAGCCGCCTACGATGCGAAACGGCGGCGAAAAGGTCGTGATATTCATCTAAATTTTAAAGTTCTTTAGCCGTGGCACTTCGCGTCGGTATCAAAGCCCTCATTGACCGCGCCGGGCTTTAGACTGATGGTGAGCTTGACCGCGTCGCCGTCCAGATCCTCTCGGACAATGTCAAATTTAGACTCGATCTTCGGGATCAGCCCCATCGGGAATTTATGATTGACCATGACGACCTTTTTGGTTTCGTCTTTTACGAAATTTAGCGCCACCAATGCATTTACCATCGGCTCGGGCGGGATGCATTTGCGCGAATCAAAGCCGATGTACTCCACGCCGTCCTGCGATTTTTTATAAAATTTCACCGTAGCGCCCGCCGCGTCGAACTCCTGCCAGTCTGTGAAAAAATCCATACTTGATCCTTTTTTTAAAATTTCGCGCGATTATATAGCAAATTTTAAAATTTTGAAATGAGGCAGGTCAAGTCCTATTCGGAATTTGTAAATTTAGCCGAATTTTAATACACTACGCGTTAAAATTCTAAATCCGAGGACCATTATGCAGACCATCACGATCATCGATACGTTCGGCTTTTTTTTCAGGCTCTACTACGCTATGAGTGGGCTTAAAACAAAAGACGGCAAACCCAGCGGCATGGTGAGCGGATTTGCGAGCTTCATCGCAAATCTTTCGAAGGAATTTAAGAGCGATTATATAATTTTCGCTCTGGATAGCAAGGGCAAGACCTTCCGCTCGGATATCGATCCCAACTACAAAACCAACCGCCAAGCCCCGCCGCCCGCGCTTTTGCAGCAGCTGCCGGTCTGCATCGAGATGATCGAAAAGATGGGGCTTTACTCACTCGGACGCGAGGGCTACGAGGCGGACGATCTCATCGCAAGCGTCGTTAAAAAGCACGGCGCCACGCATAAAATCAACATCGTTACCTCCGACAAGGACCTGTATCAGCTCATCGGCGAAAACGTTAAAATTTACAGCCACGGCAAAAAGATGCTTTATGGCAGAGAGGAGTGCTTGCAGCGCTACGGCGTCTATCCCGAGCAGATCGTGGATTTTTTGGCGATCTGCGGCGACAGCGCCGATAATATCCCGGGCGTGCGGGGCATCGGCGATAAAGGGGCGAAGAAGCTTTTAGACGAATGGGGCTCGCTCGATGAGATCTATTCAAATTTAGACCGCCTACCGCAGAACAAACAGCGCGAGTATCTGATAGAAGGGAAGCAGAGCGCCTACATAAGCAAGCGCCTGGCTACGCTTTACGACGAGCTGGAAATCCCGCCTTTAGAGGACGCGAAATTTCCGCAGCAAAATCCGCTTTTTAAAATCCGCGAAATTTTAAAAGACTACGCGCTAAACAGACTGCTGTCCGCGTTAAGCTTGCAAGAGCAGAACGGACTTGATCTTTGGGGCGAGGGCAAAGGCGCAAGCGCAAAAAGCTCCGTTTTGGGTGCGGGCGGGAAGGGTTTCGCCGCAGAGCCGTCTAGCGGCGGATCTATCTTGGACGCTACGGTAGGGGGGCTAGACGGGCAAAATTCTATCTCAGGCGGCTCCTCTTGCGGCGGACAAAATTCCGAGAGCGCTTTTAAAACGCCCTTTGAGCCCGTTTGCATTACCGATGCCGCGGAGCTTGCAAGGCTGTGCGAAGGCGTCAGCGCCGAGACCTTGGTGAGCTTCGATACGGAAACCACTAGCGTCGATAGCAAGAGCGCCAAGATCGTGGGCTTTTCGTTTGCGTTTAATGAGGAGCGCGCTTATTATGTCCCGCTCTCGCACAGCTATTTGGGCGCTCCTGCTCAAATTTCTTCGGACGCGGCAAAGGCTGCGATCGGCTCGCTGTTTCGCGGATATGTCGTGGGGCAAAATTTAAAATACGATTTTGAGATCGTGAAAAATAATTTTAACATTGAGCCGCCTGCGCACTTTGCCGATACGATGGTGCTAGCATGGCTGCTCGATCCCGCAAACGCCGTAGGGATGGACTCTATCTCACCGCGCTATCTGGGCTATGAGACTGTGCATTTCGGCGACGTCGTCAAAAAGGGCGAGACCTTCGCCTCCGTGGAGCTGGACGCCGCTACGATCTATGCGAGCGAGGATGCGTGGGTGACGCTGAGGCTGTATTTTAAACTCAAACAGCTGCTCGAGCCCGCGCTTTTTAAGCTCGCGCAGGAGCTTGAGTTCCCGTTCGTGCGGGTGCTTTGGCAGATGCAAAGATGCGGCATCAAGATCGACGTAGAGATGATAAAACGCCTTATCGCGCGCAACGAAAAGTCCCTGCGAGCGCTCACGGATGAAATTTATGAGCTTTGCGGCGAGCAGTTTAATATAAACTCTCCCGCCCAGCTCGGCGCCGTGCTTTTCGAGCGGCTTGGGCTTCCTGCGGCAAAGCGCACCAAGACGGGCTATAGCACCGACGAAAGCGTGCTGAAGGATCTTACGGCGCTGCATCCCGCGGTGGGTAAAATTTTAGACTACCGCGAGCTGTTTAAACTGCAAAGCACCTACTGCGAGCCGCTGCTGCAGCTTGCCCTAGCCGATCCGCAAAATCGCGTTAGATCGAATTTCTTGCAGACAGGCACGGCTACCGGGCGGCTAGCAAGCAAAAATCCGAACCTGCAAAATATCCCCGCGCGCGGCACCTTTGCGAAGGACGTGCGGGACTGCTTTCTAGCAGACGAAGGCTACTCGCTGATCTCGCTTGATTACTCACAGATCGAGCTGCGCCTGCTCGCGCACTTTTCGCGCGATCCTGCGCTTTTGGCGGCGTTTAGGGCGGATGAGGACATTCACGCGCGCACGGCGATTAGCATCTTCGGCGACGCACAGCCCGCGCACCGCACGATCGCAAAGAGCATAAATTTCGGCCTCATCTACGGCATGGGCGCGGGCAAGCTAAGCGATAGCCTAGGCATCGCGCGCGCCGAGGCGAAAGGCTATATCGAGCGCTATTTCGCGGCGTTTTGCACGATCAAGGAGTTTTTGCAAAGCATAAAATCGGACGCGAAAGCGGATGGCTATGTAAGCACGCTTTTTGGGCGCAGGCGCTACTTCGACTTCGCAAACGCGCGCAACAATATGATCTATGCGAGCTACGAGCGCGAGGCGGTAAATACGAAATTCCAAGGCTCCGCCGCCGACATCATCAAAAAAGCGATGGTTGAGATTTCGCCGCTGCTAAACGACGAAGCGCGGCTAATTTTGCAGATCCACGATGAGCTGATCTTCGAGGTGCGGGACGATTTGGCGCAGAGCTTCGGCGAGCGCGCGCAGGAGATAATGCAAAGCGCGGCGAGCCTGAACGTGCCCTTAAAGACGAGCCTAAACATCGCCAAGCGCTGGGGCGAGCTGAAGTAGCTCCGCTAAATTTAAAGTGCGGTTAAAATTTTAAGCGAAATTTAAACGGCGTGCAGAATTTTAAATTTTGAGCAAGATGGAGTCTAAATTTTGTCCAGTTTAAAATTTGGCTCATCAAATTTTAAACCGAGCGATTGCAAATAGCTGGCGTGGTGCGGCACAGATCGCCGCCGTCTTTAAATTTTTGATTAAATTTAAGCTCTCCGCTTGGCAATATCAAACGGCGGTTAGATAGATTTATCCGAATTAAATTTAAACGATGTGTTTTAGCAAGAGGTCTGGATAAATCTTGCCGTGCGTATAAATTAAAATTTCATTTAAGCGGCGTAGTGGCGGAATTTTTAAATTTAAATTTTACGCAAAGCCGCCCGCTTCATGAAATTTAACGAGTGAAAATCCATACAAAATTTAGCCCGCGAGAAAATGGGCATAGGTTTTGCGAAAAAAGATTTTTGTAAGATGAAATGATCTGCGGCGGGTCTTTTTAAACCCGCCATGCGCGCCGGTTTGTAAAGACCGAGCCCTTATAGTCTCACGAGCGAAGCTATACGGACTTTTAAGCGGAATTTTGGCATGAATTTTGCGCGCCCGCGTAAATTTTTTACAAGCCTGCACAGAAATTTCGCGAGCTTACGTAAATTTCGCGCCGCCTATTTTTTAGATTTTTCTAGCGCGGCAGCAAGGTCTGCTATGAGATCGTCCGCGTTTTCGATGCCTATGGCTAGGCGCAGCAAATTTTGACTGATGCCGATGCGCTCTTGCAGCTCGCGCGGATAGCTCTCGTGCGTCATTGACGCAGGATGGCAGATCAGGCTCTCTACGCCGCCCAGGCTCACAGCTAGATCGAATAGCTCAAGGCTGCGCGCAAAGGTTTTATAGTCGTATTGCGGCTTAAGCACCAGCGAGATGACCGCTCCGATACCGCTAGCTTGGCGATTTTGTATCTTTTTTTCGCTCGCAGAATGCGAGCCTGCGAAATTTACCGCCTCTACCGCGGGATTGCTGCGTAAAAATTCTATTATCTTTAGCGTATTTTCGCTCTGGCGGTCGAAGCGCACGCTTAGCGTTTTAAGTCCGCGTATTAGCGAATACGCGTCGGTAGGCGAGAGCGTAGCGCCCAGAGTGTTTTTCATAAACTGAATTCTTGCGGCAAGCTCATCGTCGTTCGTCGTAACGATGCCGGCGATCAGATCGGCATGCCCGCCTATGTATTTGGTCGCGCTATAAACCACGACGTCTGCGCCGTGCTCTAGCGGGCGCTGATAATACGGGGTCAAAAAGGTATTATCCATAACCACAAGCGCGCCGTTTTTATGCGCGAGCTCGCTAATGCGCTCAATATCGGTTACGCGCAAAAGCGGATTTGAGGGCGTTTCGATGAAGACCATTTTAACGTCGCTTGGAATTTCGGTGATCAAATTTAGATCGTCCACCAAGTCGTAATTGATCCCTTGATTTTTAAAAATCCCGCTTACGTAGCGATAGGTGCCGCCGTAGACGTTATTATTTAGCAGCACGCGATCGCCGCTTTTAAGCAGCGCGAATGCAGCGCTCGTAGCCGCCATACCCGAGGCTAGCGCGAAGGCGTATTTGCTGCCTTCAAATTTTGCAAAAAGCTCTTCAAAGGCGTTGCGCGTAGGATTTGCGCCGCGCGAGTAGGCGTATTTGCCGAAATCATCCAGGCTTTCTTGCACGAAGGTACTGGCTAGATATATCGGCGGAATCACCGCGTTGTAGGGGTTGGACTTAGCCTCTATGCCCTTTACGATTAGGGTATCTATTTTCACATTTTCTCCTTGAAATTTAATGGATTTAAAAGCTCATCGCTCCGATAAATTTAGCTATGCGCTCGTCGTTGCTGCCAAAGAATTCCTCTGCGTCGCCGTCGAATGCGATAACTCCGCCGTCTAGGAATAAAATTCTATCTGCGATCTTACGCGCAAAGCCCATATTGTGCGTGACGATGATGAGCGAGCGATCCTCTGCGGCAAGCTCGGCGATAGTTTTTAACACCTGCGCCTCAAGCTCGGGATCAAGCGCACTCGTAGGCTCGTCCAGTAGCAAAAACTCAGGCTGCATCGCAAGCGCTCGCGCGATCGCCACGCGCTGGCTCTGACCGCCGGAGAGGCGAGCTGGATACGCGCCAGCTTTATCCACCATACCGACTTTTTTTAGCAGCGCCATTGCATTTGCCTCGGCAAGCTCGCGTGGCTGTTTTAATACGTGTACGGGCGCTTCGATGACGTTTTGCAAGACGTTGAGGTGCGGAAAGAGATTGAAGCTTTGAAAAACCATGCCCGTATGAGCGCGGAATGGATGATACTCGCTTGTTTTATGCGGAGCATCGAAATTTATCTTAAACTCGCCTAGCTGTAGCTCGCCGCCGCTTGGAATTTCGAGCAGATTTATGCAGCGCAGCATCGTGGATTTGCCGGAGCCGGAGCTTCCTAAAATCACCGTCGTTTGCCCGTCGCGAAATTCTAAGCTTAGCCCGTTTAGCACGACGTGATCGCCAAAGCGCTTAGTTAAGTTCGTAAATTTTATCATCACACGAACCTTGAAAATCGTCGCTCTAGCTTGGATTGTAAGAACGTAAGAAGGGTACAGACTGCTAGATAAAATAGCGCCGCCAGCACGTATAGCGTAAGCGGATCGAATGCCCGTGCGGCGATACGTTGAGCGACCATAAACATATCGACCATCGTAATCGAGGCTACGAGAGAGGTGTCTTTAAGCGTAGAGATAAATATATTTGATAGCGGCGGCAGCGATATGCGCGCTGCTTGCGGAGCGATAATGCGGCGCAGAATTTGAGCGTAGCTCATGCCTAGCGAGGTAGCCGCCTCCCATTGCCCTTTTGGCACTGATAGGATCGCAGCTCGCACCGCCTCTGAAGCGTAAGCGCCGATATTTAGGCTAAAGGTAATGATCGCAGCAGCCCAAACATCAAGCGTGATCCCGATGATTGGAAGCCCGAAATAGACGATAAAAAGCTGCACCAAAAGCGGAGTGCCGCGAAAAATCCAAATATAAATTTCGCTTAGCTGCTTTAAAATTTTAAAATTTGCGATGCGTGCGACCGCCGTCATCACCGCAAGCACAAGCCCGAGCAGAAATGAGATTATCGTAAGCGGGATCGTAACTTGCAGCAGGGCTAGCGCCATCGGCTCTAGCGAGCTGCTAACAAGCTCTAGAATTCTGCTTGTTTCGTTCATTCACTCACATCTTTGCCGAAATATTTAAGCGAAATTTCTTTTAGCTTGCCTTCGGCTTTGAGTTCGTTTAAGGCTTTGCTGATTTGATCTGCGAGTTCTTTATTGCCCTTTTGCACGATTGCAGCGCTATAATCGACGTCTTTTAGCTTTGCGGCGATCTTAATCGGAGCATCCGGGCGCTGCTTTAAAAAGTCGTAAAATACGGTATTATCGCGCACGACGGTATCTACGCGGCGAGCGATCAGTAGCTCCATACTTTTGGCAAAACTATCGACGGTTACGTTTTGCGCGCCGTATTTTTTAGCGACTTGCGCCCAGTTGCTGGTAGCGGAGTCTGCATTTTTCTTGCCTTTTAAATCCTCGAAGCTTTTAATGTCGTTGTTATCTTTATGCACGATGATAGCTCCGTAAACGACGGTGTAGGGCACTGAATATTCATATTTTTTCTTGCGCTCATCAGTAATGCTTACTTGATTAAACACAGCGTCTGCTTTGCCTGCATCAAATGCTGCAAGCATCGCATCCCAAGGCGCAGTTAGAAATTCTATTTTTAGACCAAGCTTTTCGGCGACTGCGCGCGCGACATCTACGTCGTATCCTACGAGCTCATTTTTGTCGTTATAATACGAAAATGGCGAAAAAGTACCTTCCGTAGCTACTTTAAGCGTGCCTTCGCGTAGCGTTTTAGAGTTTGTGCCGCATATTAAAAGCGCACACGCAAGCAAAGTTTTTATTAAATTTTTCATAATTCCTCCAAAATTTTATGAGCGAAATTTAAAATGCGAAATTCCGCCCAACCAAGTTTAAAATTCCACGCTTCAACTAAGCGGTCGTAAAATTTACTCCGTAATGTCTTTGCCGAAATATTTAAGTGAAATTTCTTTCAGCACGCCTTTTTGCTTTAGCGATTTTAGCGCGGAATTTATCTGCGCCGTCAGCTCGTCGTCCTTTTTAAGCAGCACGGCGGAATAGATCGGCTCATTGCCTTGAGCTGCGATCTTTAGCGGGGCGTTCGGGCGCTGCTTCATATAGTCGAAAAATGTGATGTTGTCGTTGATCGTAGCGTCTGCGCGACGAGCTATGATGAGCTCCACACCCTTGCTAAATCCGTCTGCCGTAACGATCTCGGCACCGTAGCTGCGCGCCATGTCAGCCCAGTTGCTGGTAGCGGAGTGGACGCTTTTTTTGCCTTTAAGATCCGCAAAACTCTTAATCTCCTCGTTATCAGCTCGCACTACCAGTGCAGCATAAGCCACATTATAAGGCTCGCTGAAATTATATTTTTTCTTACGCTCCTGCGTGATGCTTACTTGATTCATCGCTATGTCCGCTTTGCCTGCATCAAATGCCGCAAGCATCGCATCCCACGGTGCGGTTAAAAATTCCGCCTTTAGCCCTAGCTCTTTTGCCAGCGCGCGAGCGATATCGACATCAAAGCCGGTAAGATTATTTTTCTCGTCATAGAAAGAATACGGCGAGTAAGTCCCCTCCGTGGCTATTACGAGCGTGCCCTCTTTGAGCGTCTTAGCGCCTAAGGTAGCGGTGATTAGCGCTGTTGCGAGCAGGGCTTTAAATATTTTCATTGAATCTCCTTGAAATTTAGCTATCGCTCGCGCTGCGAGCAGATGCGCGATTATATCGTGCGGAATATATAATTTTTATTAAAAATTCTAAATTTTAGTAAGACGTGATACAAAATTTCGCCTGCATGACAAAACTTTAGCTCATATATTTTTAAAATTTTGACAGAGGTGATTTATAAAATTTCAAGTTTATTAGGTAAAAGCATCGCAGACGGAATTCAGCCTGCGATATAAAATAAAATTTGCAAGTATTTCGAGGCGATTTTTTTGAGTTAGAAGCTAAAATTTTGCGCAAGCTAGACTTCTGCTTGCAGTTGCGAGCGCAAGAGAAGCAAAATTTCTCTCAAAATCGCTCGCAAGACGAGCCTTTTAGAAAAAGACGAGCCGCTAACGAATTTGTCCGCCTCCGCGGACGACGTATTTATAGGTCGTGAGCTCTCTCACCCCCATCGGCCCCCTGGCGTGTAGTTTTTGCGTGCTGATGCCGATCTCGCCGCCGAATCCAAACTCGCTACCGTCGCTAAAGCGCGTCGAGGCGTTGGCGTAGACGACCGCGCTGCCGACTTCGTTTAAAAACCGCTCGATGTTTGCGTAGTTTTCACTCAAAATTGCGTCCGAATGTCCGCTGGAATGCGCGTTTATAAAGCCGATCGCCTCGCTTACGTCCCGCACGGCGCGTACAGCCAAAACGAGATCCAAAAACTCGGCGCCAAAGTCGCTCTCGCCTGCAAGTTTGACGTTTTTTGCGCCTCGCAGATCCGACTCGCACGCATTAAAAAGCTCCGAACTCACGCGAAACTCGACCTCTGGCATTTCGCGCACAAGCTCAGGCAAAATTTCGCCCGCCACGCGCTCATGCAAAAGCACGCACTCTACGGCGTTGCAGACGCTTGGGCGCTGGGTTTTGGCGTTTTTGATTATCTTTGCAGCCTCGCTTAAATTTGCGCTCTCATCGACGAAGATGTGGCACACCCCCGCGCCCGTCATGATGATCGGCACGGTCGCGTTTTGCGCAATAAAATCTTTTAAGCTTTTGCCGCCTCGCGGTATCAAAACGTCGATATACTCACTCATTTTCGCCATTTGCGCCACTACTTCGCGTTCGGCGCTCTCCACGAGCTGCACCGCGCCCGTCGGTAAGCCAAATTTCGCCCCCGCCTCGTTAAATAAATTTACTAAAAAGATATTCGAATTTAGCGCGCTAGCGCTGCCTCGCAGGATCGCCGCGTTGCCGCTTTTTAGCGTCAGAGCCGCCGCGTCGATGCTGACGTTTGGGCGGCTCTCGTAGATGATACCGAGCACCCCCAGCGGCACGCGTACGCGGCTGATTTGCATGCCGTTTGGATGGCTCCAGCCGCCTAAATTTTCGCCTACGACCTCGGCAAAGCCCGCCACCTCGCGCACGCCCTGCGCCATAGCCTCGATGCGGGCGTCCGTTAGTCGCAGCCTATCGAGTAGCGCTAAGCTAAGGCCCGATTTCTCGCCGTTTGCAAGGTCTTTGGCGTTCGCCGCTTTTATAGCCTCTTTTTGCACTAGCAGCTCGTCCGCTACGGCGTTTAAAATTTCAAATTTAGCCCTGCTATCAAGTCTCAAAAGCTCGCCGCAAGCGGCCTTTGCGCGCTTACATATATCTAGAATTTCATTCATTTTCGCTCCTTAATCTATAAATCAAATAGCGTGTTGCGTATATAAATGCCGCAAGCGTCGCTTCTATCGCGTCTAAAATTCCTGCGCGTCTTATTTTTATCCGCACGGCGGTTTAAATTTAGCGCGCTTTGGGTCATTTTATTTCGGATTTTCTTACGTCAAAATTTCGCTTACTCGCCGGGCATTACGCCCAATCTTCTCATTCCAAATTCGCACATGGCGTTTGCGTAATCCGTCGGCTCCTATCCGCACAGCCCAAGAACGTCTAGCTCGCCGTTTTTATCGGCGTCCGGTTCGTCAAATTTTGCCGTCCACGCCGCGCCCGCCAAAAGTAGCGCAAAAAAATATAATCTTTTTCATCTACGCCCTCCGTTTAAAATTTAAACGCGCGAACACGGCTAAAATTTCATTGCAGCGCGATATTATCCGCATGTATTGCGTCATCGTCGCTTTTGTAGCCTAAAGTCTGCTCTATCTCATCGCTTTTTGCGCCCGCTATGCGCGCAAGCTCGCAGCTTGAATAGTTGCTAATGCCGTGTGCCAGCAGCTTGCCGTCAGTCGCGCAGACGTTTACGATCTCGCCGCGCTCAAACTCGCCGCGTACCTCGGTAATCCCGACCGCAAGCAGGCTTTTGCCCGATTTTATCGCCTCTGCCGCCCCCGCGTCGATAATCACCGCGCCTTTGCTGATCGCGCCGTATGCGAGCCAATATTTACGCGAGCTAAGCCGCGCCGCGCCCGCGCTAAAGAGGGTGCCGACCTTCTCGCCTGCCGCTATTTTAAGCAAAATTCCGTCCGTACGCCCGTTTGCGATGATCAGGCTTGTGCCGATCTGATTTGCCATTTGCGCCGCCGCGATCTTGGTCGCCATGCCGCCCGTGCCGAATTTACTGCCCTCGTCGCCTGCCATTTTGACGACGTGTTCGTCGATTTTTTCAATAAAGCTTAAAAGTTTTGCGTCCGCGTGCTCGCTCGGATTTTTGTCGTACAGCCCGTCGATATCGCTTAAAATCACGAGCAGATCAGCATCGATTAGCCCCGCTACTAGCGCGCTTAGCGTGTCGTTATCGCCCACTTTCAGTTCATCTGCTACGACGGGATCGTTTTCGTTTATGATCGGTACGATGCCGCGCGAGAGCAGCTCCGCACAGACGTTTCGCACGCTAAGATAGCGCACCCTGTCGCTAAAATCGCCTCGGCTTAACAGTAGCTGCGCGATAATGCGGTCATGCGCCCAAAACAGCCGCTCGTAAAGATGCATCAGCGCGACCTGTCCGACCGCCGCCAGAGCCTGCTTGCGGCTTAAAATTTTAGGTCTTTGCGCGATACCTAGCAGCCCCATGCCCGCGCCCACGGCGCCCGAGCTTACCAAAGCCACGCAAAAGCCCGCACCTTTTAGCTTGCAAATTTGCGCGACTAGACTTTTGATGAGTCGCTCATTTAGCGAACCGTCCACATTGGTAAGCGTTGAAGTACCGATTTTTACGACGATACGTTTTGCGCCGCCCAGAAGCTCTTTTCTACCCATTTTCCGCTCCGAAATTTTTGAAAATTATATCAAAAACGGCTTATTTTAAATTTTATGTTTTGAGCTGAGTAGATGCGAGCTTTTGGTTTAAATTTATTCTCGAGTAATTCTAATAAAGCGTAGAGATAGTCTGTTTACGAAGATCGTAACGGGAGTTGGACTCCCGTTATCGCGCGAAATTTTACTGACTTAAAATTTACCGGATCCTTGCTAAAGCGCAGCGTTGAGACTTAGCTGCATCTCGACGTCGTCGCTAACGAGCAAAATTTTCTTCATTTTAGCCTACTTTTTGGTGGCATTGCCTTCTTTATCTTCAGCCTTCACCTCTTTGGGTGCTACATAATCCTCCCCGAAATATGCCTTCTTTATCTCTTCTTTTTTGATTGCGGCTTTCTTTTCGTAGATTTTGTATTCAGGCTTCCAGTAGTTTAGCATATTGTTTAGCCCGCTGTGGCCTACCTCGGCGTGACAGCTAGCGCAGGTTAGTTGCTTATC